>NZ_JBJGYN010000056.1:0-27477 GCF_054050015.1 Geodermatophilus sp. SYSU D01176
CCCCGCCGCCCCCCCCCCCCCCCCCCCCCCCCCCCCCCCCCCCCCCCCCCCCCCCCCCCCCCCCCCCCCCCCCCCCCCCCCCCCCCCCCCCCCCCCCCCCCCCCGGGGCTGCTCACCCGGGTCCGCCGCCGAACACCTCGTCGGCGAGGACGGCGACGTGGAGTGACACCAGGATGTCCGGGTCGTCGAGGTCGACGCCGAGCACCTGCTCCACCTTGGCCAGCCGGTCGTAGAAGGCCGACCGCGACACGTGCAGCGCGGCCGCTGCATCCGACTTGCTCCCCGGGTGCCGGACCAGCGCGCGCACCGTGTCCAGCAGCCCGGACTGCGTGCGGGCGTCGTGCTCCCTGAGCGCGTCGAGCTCCCGGGCGGTGAACAGCCGCAGCCGCTCGTCGTCGGCCAGCATGGTCAGCAGGCCGCGCAGGTGCACGTCCTCCAGGCGGTGCACCGGGCGCGCCCGCGCACCCGGCCGCACCGAGTCCACGACGTGCAGCGCCTCGCGCAGGGTGCGCCCGACGTCGCCGACCCGGTCCACGGCGCGGCCGGCGCCGATCACGACGCGGACCCGCCGGTGCACGCGCCCGGCGAGGTCCTCCGTCACCTGCGGACCGGCGGCCGAGGGGCCGACGGAGAGCAGGGCCCGCACGGCACCGTCGATCTCGCAGACGAGGGCGGGCACCCGCATCTCGTGCACCGCGTGCGCGACCGCGGCCACCGCGGCGTCCAGCTGCCCGGGGCGGCGGCCGGGCTCGTCGGCCCCCACCGGCGGGCGCAGGGCCAGGCCGACGAGCTGCCGGCGGACCAGGGGGACCCCGGCGAGCTCGCAGCGCTGCAGCACGTCCGGCGCGCCGGGGTCGGCGAGCAGCCGGACGAGCAGCTCGTGGTGCGTGCGCCGGACCAGGCTGTCGCGCTGCCGGTCGTGCAGCCGGTGGAGGGCCAGGGCGGCCGCCGCCCGCTCCGCCGTCGCGACGAGGCGCTGCGGGGGCTCGTCCGGTGACTCGATGACCAGCCGGCCCCAGCCGCGGTCCGGTTTGCCCACCCGGGTCACCAGCCAGCCGTTGGCCTGGTCCCACGCGGTGCGCCCGTCGAGGGCGACGACGCGGGAGCGGGCCTGCCAGTCGGCCAGGGACGCGGCGGTGTCCCCGGGCCCCGAGCGGTAGTCGAGGACCCGGTGCTGCGCGTCCTCGAGGACGACCGTGGCGCCGGCGAGGCGCTGCACCGACTCCAGGATCTCCGCCGGGCCGGCCTCGGCGATGCTCAGCTCGGTGAAGACGTCGTGCACGCGCTGCGCCTCGCGCAGCTCCTCGAGCTGGTAGTCGACGATCCGCTCGCCAACCGCCTGGGCGACGGCCGCGAACCGGACCTCGCGGGCGAGCGCGACGAGGGGCAGCGACAGCCGCTCGCAGGCGGCCTCCAGCGCCGCGGGGACCTCCGTCCAGCGCCGTCCCAGCTCGATGACCAGCCCGGCGGCGTCGCTCCGGTCGAGGCTGTCGGCGAACGCCGCCAGGTCGTCGGCGCTGTCGGGCAGGGCGATCCCCGTGCTCAGCACCAGGTCGCCGCCGCGCAGCAGGGGAGCGATGTCGACCAGCTCGGTCGTGTGCACCCAGCGCACCTGGCGACCCAGGCCCGTGACCCCGGCGAGCACGCGCGGGCCGGCGCTGCGCAGGGCCGGCACGGCCAGGGCATCCCGGACGGTCATGCTGGCCACGGCGAGCTCCTCGGGGAGTGCCGGGGAGCCCGCTCCACGGCACGGCGGCGGTGGACCCGAGCCTAGGGAACGTCGAGCGCCGCGCGCCCCGGCGAGATCGGCGGTCTCGCACGGTTGCCGGCCTCGACGCGTGCGACACCGCCGATCTCGCCGGTCGACCTCCCCCCGACAAGTCCGAGAACCGCCGTCAGGAGACCCGCACCAGGGTGCGTCCGCGGGCCCCACCGTCGAGGATCCGCGCCAGCGCGCCCGGGACCTCCTCCAGCGGCACCTCGTCGGTGGCCAGCTCGTCGAGCGACGCCGGGCGCAGGTCGGTGGCCAGGCGCGCCCAGACCGCGCGGCGGCGGTCGATCGCGCACTGCACCGAGTCGATGCCGAGCAGGCTCACGCCGCGCAGGATGAAGGGGAAGACCGTGGTGGGGACGGCGGCGCCGCCGGTGTTGCCCGACGCCGCCACGGCCCCGCCGTAGCGCAGCGAGGCCAGGACGGCGGCGAGCGTCTCCCCGCCGACGCAGTCGACGGCGCCGGCCCACGTCTCCCGCTGCAGCGGACGGGAGGCGTCCAGTGCCGAACGGTCGACGACGTCGGCCGCGCCCAGCGACCGCAGCCAGTCGGCGGCCCCGGCCTTGCCCGTGACGGCGGTGACCTCGTACCCGCGCGCGGCGAGGACGGACACCGCCACGCTGCCGACGCCGCCGGTGGCCCCGGTGACCAGGACCGGCCCGGCACCCCGGACCAGGCCGTGCTCCTCGAGGGCGACGACGCTCAGCGCCGCGGTGAACCCGGCCGTGCCCAGGGTCATCGCCTGGCGCCCGCTCAGCCCGTCGGGCAGCGGCACCACCCAGCCGGCGGGCACCCGGGCGTACTCGGCGTAGCCGCCGTGGTGGGCGACGCCGACGTCGTAGCCGTGGACCAGGACCGGCTGCCCGGCCACCAGGTCGGAGCCCCCCGGGTCGACGACGGTGCCGGCCAGGTCGATGCCCGGCACGAGCGGGTCGATGCGCGCGACCCGGCCGTCCTTGCGGGAGGCGAGGCCGTCCTTGTAGTTGACGCTCGACCAGGACACGGCGACGACGACGTCCCCGTCCCCCAGGTCGGCGGTGGGCAGCGAGCGGAGCTCCAGGCGGGACTCCGGTCCCGAGGAGTCGGCGACCAGGGCACGGACGGAGGAGGGGAGAGCGGTCATGCGTCGATCCTGGGCCCGAGGGCGCACACCGTGCGAGTCATGGTGTCCGGTCGGAGGGGCGGCTCCCGACACCCTGTCCGCCCCGATCGCGGTCCTGCGGCCCCGATGCTCGTGCCGTGTCCATCGACGTGCGGTACAGGCCCCGCTCCCTGGCAGTCGTCGGTGCGTCGCCGTCGCGTTTCGTCGGCCGCGTCGCGCTCGAGAACAGCCGGGCCCTCGGTTACGGGGGCCGGCTCGTCGCCGTCACGCCGAAGCACCGCGAGGTCGCCGGCGTGACCGCGGTGCCCACCCTGTCCGACCTCGACGAGCCGGTCGACGTCGCCCTGGCGCAGGTCCGCGCCGACCGCGTGCTCGAGGTGGTCGAGGAGGGTCTCGCCGCCGGCGTGCGCACCTTCGTCGTCCCCGGCGCCGGCGCGACCGACTCGGGGACCGTCGCCCACGACCTGGTGCGGGAGCTGCAGCGGCTCCGGGAGGAGCGCGGCGTCGCCGTGGTCGGGCCCAACTGCATGGGCGTGCTCGACCTGGTCACCGGTGCGGCCCCCTACATCGGCAGCGTCGGTCCGCAGCTGCGCCGGGGGAGCGTGGGCCTGGTCGCCCAGAGCGGCGCGATCGTGGAGGCGTTCGTCAACGCCGGGCCGCGGGTGCCGCTGTCGACCGCGGTCTCCTCGGGCAGCGAGGCCGTGCTCACCCTCGCCGACCACCTGCGCTTCTTCGCCGCCGATCCGGAGACCACCGCGGTCCTGGCCTTCGTGGAGGCGATCGGGGACGGCGAGGAGACGCTGGCCGCCTGCCGGGAGCTGGCGGAGGCGGGCAAGACGCTCGCCGCCTGCGTCGTCGGCCGGTCGGCCACGGCCCAGGAGGGCGTGCAGGCCCACTCCGGCCGGCTGGCGGGCGCCGCCCGCACGGCCGCGGCCGCACTCACCCAGGCCGGCGCCGTGCTCGCCGCCGACCTCGACGAGCTGCTGACCCTCGGCGAGGTCCTGGGCACCCGGCGCCGCGTCGCGGGACTGCGGGCGCACCTGGTGACCAACTCCGGCGGGGAGGGCAACCTGCTCGCCGACGTCGCCGCCGACGTCGGCCTGGAGCTGCCCCGCCTGGGCGAGGACGCCCGCCGCGCCCTCGTCCAGCGCTGGCCGCGGTTCTCCCCGCGCAACCCGCTCGACCCCTGGGGCGCCGACGAGCACGAGGCCATCTACCCGGAGGCCCTGCGGGTCGCCGCCGCCGAGGGCGGGGACCTCCTCGTCGTCGGCATCGACCAGCAGCAGACCGCCGGCACCCACGAGAAGGACCTCGGCCTGTTCCTGGCCAAGGCGCTGCACGAGGCCGTCGCGGACACGACCACCGTGCCGGTCGTCCTCAGCCCGGCCAGCCAGGACCCGCCGGAGGAGCTCGCCGCCTTCTGCGCGCAGGCGCGGATCCCGCTGCTGCGCGGTGCCCGCCCGGCCCTGGGCGCCCTGGCCGCGCTCGGCCGGCGGGCGGAGGCCGGGCCCGGCGTCCCCGCCCCTGCCGTCCGGCCGGCCGACCCGGCCGCCGGCGGGCCCCTGCCGTCCACCGAGGACGAGGTGCTGGCCGCCCTCGCCGGCCTCGGCCTCGCGGTGCCGCGCACCCTGCGCGTGACCTCCGCGGCGGCCGCCGCCGACGCCTTCACCGAGCTGGGCGGTCCCGTCGTCCTCAAGGGCGTGGCCGAGGGGCTGCTGCACAAGACCGAGGCCGGGCTCGTCGCGGTCGGTCTGGCCACCGCCGAGCAGGTCTCCGCCGAGGCCGACCGCATGCTCACGTGGGCGGCGGAGCAAGGGGTGGGCCTCGAGCTGCTCGTCGCCGAGCTGGTCCGCGGGGACCTGGAGGTCCTCGTCGGCTTCCACCGCGACCCCGTCTTCGGACCGACCTGCCTGGTCGGCCTCGGGGGCGTGTGGACCGAGTTCCTCGACGTCGTGGACGTCCACGTCGGGGAACTGGACGGGCCGGCGGCGAGGGGCTTCCTGGAGCGCAGCCGGGTCGGCCGCATGCTCGCCGGCGCGCGCGGGGGCGCGCTCGACCAGGAGGGCGTCATCCGCGCCCTGCGCGCGGTCAGCCGGCTGGGCGCCTCCTCTCCCGACACCACCGCCATCGACGTCAACCCCGTGATCGTCAGCAGGACCCGCGCCGTCGCCGTCGACGCGGCGCTGACCCGCACCCCGTGACCCGTAGCACCCGACCGACACACCCGAGGAGCGAGGACATGACCGAGCAGACCCAGCCCATCGTCAGCACGCTGCGCGTGCGCATCGGCCAGGAGGAGGCCCACTACGGGGGCAACCTGGTCGAGGGCGCCCGCGTGCTCAAGTTCTTCGGCGACGTCGTCACCGAGGTCGCGATCATCACCGACGGCGACGAGGGCCTGTTCGTCGGCTACGAGAAGGTGGAGTTCCTGGCGCCGGTGTACGCCGGCGACTTCCTCGAGATCACCGGGACCGTCACCCGGATCGGCACCACCAGCCGCACGGTGCAGCTGGAGGCCCGCAAGGTGATCGCCTCCCGGTACGACGACAGCCCGTCCGGCGCCGACGTCCTGGACGAGCCCGTCGTCGTCGTCCGGGCGACCGGGACCACCGTCGTCCCCGAGGCGCACAGCCGCGGACCGCGCGGCGGAGGCCGCCCGGCCGCGTGACCGGGTGCCCCGACGGGCCCGACCGGCGCCGGCGGAGGCGGAGGCGGACCCGACGTCGGGGTTTCCGGTCGCGGCCCGTCGGGTGCAGGCTGACGACGCGACGCACCCTCCGCCGAGCGGGACGTCCGGCCCGGCCGGCTGACCCCTCCCCACCCAGGCACAGGAGATGTCCATGTCCGAGCAGAGTGTCCTGAGTCCCTCCACCGGCACGACGTCCCCGCCCACCCGGCTGATGCTCATCGGCGGGGACTGGGTCGAGGCCGTCGACGGCGAGTGGCGCGAGATCACCAGCCCGGGCCGGCGCGGCCAGGTGCTCGCCCGCGTCCCGCGCGGCAACGCCACGGACGTCGACCGGGCCGTCGCCGCCGCACGGGAGGCGTTCCCCGCCTGGCGCGACCAGCACTTCAAGGAGCGCCAGCGCCTGCTGCTGCGGATCGCCGACGCGCTCGAGGGCCGCGCCGAGGAGCTGGCCCGGGTCACCGCCGCCGACACCGGGAACGCGCTGCGCACCCAGGCGCGGCCCGAGGCGGCGCTGCTGGTCGACCTGTTCCGCTACTTCGGCGGCGTCGCCGGGGAGGTGAAGGGCACGACCCTGCCGGCCGGGGCGACCCAGCTGCAGTACACCCGGCAGGAGCCGCTGGGTGTGGTCGGCGCGATCCTGCCGTGGAACTCGCCGCTGATGATCGCCGGCTTCAAGGTCCCGGCCGCGCTGGCCGCGGGGAACACCATCGTGCTCAAGGCCGCCGAGGACGCCCCGCTGTCGATCCTGCTGATGGCCGAGATCTGCCAGGAGGTCCTGCCGCCCGGCGTGCTCAACGTCGTCACCGGTACCGGCCGGGCCGCGGGCAACGCCCTGGTCGAGCACCCCGGCGTCGACAAGGTCTCCTTCACCGGCTCCACCGAGGTCGGCCGCGGCATCGCGGCCAAGGCGGGGGAGCGGCTGGCCCACCTGTCCCTGGAGCTGGGCGGCAAGAACCCGTCGATCGTGTTCCCCGGTGCGGTGACCGACGAGCTGATCGAGGGGCTGGTGCTGTCCTCGCGGATCAGCCGGCAGGGCCAGAGCTGCACCGCCGGCTCCCGCCTGTTCCTGCACCGCGACGTCCACGACGAGGTGCTCGCCCGGCTGAGCGAGCGGCTGGGGTCGATGCGGGTCGGCGACCCGCTTGACGAGTCCAGCGACATCGGCGCGGTCATCAACGAGACCCAGTTCGACTCCATCCGGGAGTACCTGGAGGACGGGCTGGCCAACTCCGCGCTGCACGTGGAGACCGGTGGGCTGCCGCCGACGGACGGGCCGCTGGCCGAGGGGTTCTTCCACGTGCCCACGCTGTTCTCCGGCGGCGACAACAGCTTCCGCCTGGCCCGCGAGGAGATCTTCGGGCCCGTGGTCGTCGCCATCGCCTGGACCGACGTCGACGACGTCGTCCGCATGGCCAACGACACCGCCTACGGGCTGGGTGCCTACGTCTGGAGCCACGACATCGACCTGGCGATCACCACCGCGCACCGGCTCGAGGCGGGCTGGGTGCAGGTCAACCAGGGCGGCGGACAGGTCGTCGGCCAGTCCTACGGCGGCTACAAGCAGAGCGGCATCGGCCGGGAGGTGTCCCTCGAGGGCATGATCGCCGGCTTCACCCAGACCAAGCAGATCAACGTGCGCCTGGGCTCCGGCGCGACCCCCGCGCCCCGCACCGGACCCTGACCGGCGCAGTACTCCTGTCCACCTGACCGGGGAGGACCGATGGCCAGCTACACCGCGACCGCGATCTGCGAGGGCGACCACTGGGTGATCGACGTCCCGGGTGTCGGCACGACCCAGGCCGACAGCGTCGACGACATCGAGGAGATGGCTCTGGACCTGGTCGTCGCGATGACCCACACCGCCCCCGAGGAGGTGCACGTCCAGACGCGCATCGTCTGACCCGGCCACCTCCGGGCGGGGTGCGGCGCCAGGCTGCCGGTGCGGCCGGGGCTCCCTCCCCACCACCCTGGGCGACGGTCAGGACGGCGTGGCGCTGGGCGAGGAGGATCTCCGGACCGTCGCCGAACGGGGAGCCCCGACCGCCCGTCGGGGCGTGCGGACCGTCACGCCCGGACGTGCGACCCGGACCCCGGGCACGGCCCTACGGTGGACCCGGTGCCGGGACGCCGAGCCGTCCCCGCCGCGCCGCCCCGCCGACCAGGAGAGCCCCGGTGTCCCGCGAACCCGATCCCCTCGAGCCCGGTCTCCGCACCCTCGGCGCGCGGCCGGACCGGCGTGGGCCGGCAGCGGCACGGACCTGGACCCGCCGCCTGGCGCGCCGCCTGGTGCTCCTCGACTGCTGGTCCCCGGACAGCTCGGACCTGAGGTCGCCGCAGGCGGCCCGACGGCACCTGCGGGACGAGTGGACCCGCTCCGGCGACCTCACCGGGTCCCAGGCCGTTGCCCTGGTGGCCCTCGACGAGACGACGGCCTGGACGGCCTGACGCCCGCCGGCGCCGGCTGACGCCGGCAGGCGCACCGGCGTGTCCGGCGGCCCGCCCGCGCGCCGGGCCGGGCCCGCGCACGCGGCCTCACCGAGCGGAGTCGTTGTAGTGGCGCGCCCCCGGGGGCCGTCCCATCCTGGGACCCACGCCGGAACCCCACCGACTCGTTGCCACACGAGGGAGCGGACATGGCACACGGCCCCGCCGAGAGCGGTGACCTCCACAAGGGACTCAAGCAGCGCCACCTCACGATGATCGCCATCGGCGGCGTCATCGGCGCGGGCCTGTTCGTCGGCTCGGGCGCGATCATCGGTGAGGTCGGCCCCGCGGCGTTCCTGACCTACGCCCTCACCGGCGTCCTGATCGTCATGGTCATGCGGATGCTCGGGGAGATGGCGGTGGCCAACCCCTCGACGGGGTCCTTCGCCGACTACGCGCGGCAGTCGCTCGGCGGCTGGGCGGGCTTCAGCGTGGGCTGGCTGTACTGGTACTTCTGGGTGATCGTCGTCGGCTTCGAGGCCGTGGCCGGCGCGGCGATCCTGCAGCGCTGGCTGCCCGACGTCCCGCTGTGGGTCATGGCGCTCGTCCTGATGGTGCTCATGACGGCGACCAACCTGTTCTCGGTGGCCTCCTACGGGGAGTTCGAGTACTGGTTCGCCGGCGTCAAGGTCCTGGCGATCATGGCGTTCATCGGCCTCGGCGCGCTGTTCGTCCTCGGGCTCTGGCCGGGCCGTGACCTCGACTTCTCGAACCTCACCGAGCACGGCGGCCTGTTCCCCAACGGCGTCGGCACGCTCTTCTCGGGCATCGTCATCGTGGTCTTCTCGATGGTCGGTGCGGAGATCGCCACCATCGCCGCGGCGGAGTCCGACGAGCCGGAGCGCGGCATCGCCAGGGCGACCAACTCCGTCGTCTTCCGGATCCTGATCTTCTACGTCGGCTCGATCTTCCTGCTGGCCACCATCCTGCCGTGGAACTCCACCGAGCTCGGTGACTCGCCGTACGTGGCCGCGATGGAGGAGATGGGCATCCCGGCGGCGGCCGAGATCATGAACGCGGTGGTGCTGACCGCCGTCCTGTCCTGCCTGAACTCCGGCCTCTACACGGCCTCCCGCATGCTGTTCGTGCTCGCCGCCCGGCACGAGGCGCCGGGCCGGCTGCTCTCCATCAACCGGCGTGGTGTCCCCGCGTGGGCGATCCTCGCGTCCAGCGTCGTCGGGTTCCTCTGCGTGGTCGCGGCCTACGTCTCGCCGGACACGGTCTTCCTGTTCCTGCTCAACTCCTCCGGCGCGATCATCCTGTTCGTCTACCTGCTGATCACGCTGTCCGAGCTGCGGATGCGGCCGACGATCCCGCCGGAGCGGCTGCGGGTGAAGATGTGGTTCTTCCCGGTCCTGACGCTGCTCACGGCGGCCGCGATCGTCGCGATCCTGGTGCAGATGTTCGTCCGGGACACCACCCGGTCGCAGCTCGTGCTCAGCCTGCTCGCCTGGGCGGTCGTGCTCATCGCCTACGCCGTCCGGCGCAAGGCCATCGGCGAGGCCCACCTGACCGAGGAGGGGGTGGCCGCGGAGACCCGCGCCGACCGGTGGATGCACGAGCACGGCGCCGTCGTCGACGTCGAGGTCGACGCCGCCGTGGGGGAGGGCCGGCTCGACCCCCGCACCGTCCGCCGGATGGACGAGGAGGGCTACCCCACCGAGTCGCCGTGACGGGAGCAGCGGAGGACGGCGCTCAGCCCATGTGCGGGTACCGGTAGTCGGTGGGCGGCACGAAGCTCTCCTTGATCGACCGTGGCGAGACCCACCGCAGGAGGTTGAGGGGCGAGCCGGCCTTGTCGTTGGTGCCGCTGGCCCGGGCGCCGCCGAAGGGCTGCTGGCCGACGACGGCGCCGGTCGGCTTGTCGTTGACGTAGAAGTTCCCGGCCGAGAACCGCAGCACCTCCATCGCCTCGACGATCGCGGCGCGGTCCTGGGCGATGATCGAGCCGGTCAGGCCGTACGGCGCGGCGTCCGCGGCCTCCCGGACCACGCGGTCGTAGTCGGCGTCGTCGTAGACGAACACCCCGAGGATCGGGCCGAAGTACTCGGTGGTGAACACCTCGTGCTCGGGGTTGTCGGCCTGGACCAGGGTGGGCCGGACGAAGAAGCCCTCGCTGTCGTCGGCGGTACCGCCCGCCAGGATCTCCACGCCGGCCTCGCCGCGGACCCGGTCCAGGACGCCGGTCAGCCGGTCGAAGGACCGCTGGTCGATGACCGCGCCGAGGAACTTGGAGAAGTCGGTGACGTCGCCCATCGGCATGCCGTCGACCTCCTCCAGGAACGGGTCCCGGAGCCGGTCCCACACCGACCGGGGGATGTAGGCCCGCGAGGCCGCGGAGCACTTCTGCCCCTGGAACTCGAACGCCCCGCGCACCAGGGCGGTGCGCAGCACGTCGACGTCGGCGGAGGGGTGCGCGATCACGAAGTCCTTGCCGCCGGTCTCGCCCACCAGCCGGGGGTAGGCCCGGTAGCCGGTCAGGTTCTCCGTCACCGTCCGCCACAGGTGCCCGAAGGTCGCGGTGGACCCGGTGAAGTGGATGCCGGCCAGGTCGGGGTGCACCAGCGCGACCTCGCTGACCGCCCGGCCGTCGCCGGTGACCATGTTGATGACGCCCGGGGGCAGGCCGGCCTCCTCCAGGACCCGCATCGTGTGGTGGGCGGCCACCTGCTGGGTGGGCGACGGCTTCCAGATCACCGTGTTGCCCATCAGCGCCGGTGCGGTGGGCAGGTTGCCGGCGATCGCGGTGAAGTTGAACGGCGTGATCGCCAGCACGAAGCCCTCGAGCGGCCGGTGGTCGAAGCGGTTCCACACGCCCGGCGAGCTCTGCGGCTGCTCCTCCAGGATCTGCCGGCCGAAGTGGACGTTGAACCGCCAGAAGTCCACCAGTTCGCAGGGCGTGTCGATCTCGGCCTGGTAGCAGGTCTTGCTCTGCCCGAGCATCGTGGCCGCGGCGAGGGTGTGCCGCCACGGCCCGGCGAGCAGCTCGGCGGCCTTGAGGAAGACGGCGGCGCGGTCGTCGTAGGACATCCGCCGCCACGCGGGCGCGGCGGCGCGGGCGGCCTCCACGGCGTCGGCGACGTCCTGCGGGGTCGCGTTGTGCATGGTGCCGAGGACGGCGTCCTTCCGGTGCGGCTGGACGACGTCGATGGGCTCACCGCCGCCGGCGCGCTGCTCACCGCCGATCGCCATGGTGAGCTCGACCCGCTCGGCGGCGAGCTGCTTGAGCCGCTCCTCGAGCGCGGCCCGCTCGGCGCTGCCGGGGGCGAAGTCGTGGACCGGCTCGTTGACCGGCGGGGGGACCTGGGTGACGGCGTCGAGCACGGCGGATCACGCTCCGGGTGTCGTGCGGGTCATCGACCGACGAGGGCCCGCAGGAAGAACAGCAGGTTGGCCGGGCGCTCGGCCATCCGGCGGGTCAGGTACGGGTACCAGGCCGAGCCGAAGGGGATGTACACGCGGACGCGGTGACCGTCGTCCACGAGTGACTGCTGGAGGTCGCGGCGGACGCCGTGGAGGAACTGGAACTCGTACTCCTCCGGGCCCCGGCCGGCCCGGGCGGCGGCCTCCCGCGCGTGGGCGACGAGCTCGTCGTCGTGCGTGCCGAACGCGGGGTCGGAGCCGTGCTCGAACAGCCAGTCGGTGAGGTACCGGAACTGCGCCCTGATCTCGGCCCGGCCCTGGTGGGCCCGCTCGAGCGGCTCCGCGTAGGCGCCCTTGACCAGCCGGACCCGCGGCCGCAGCGGCGCCAGCGTCTCCAGGTCCGACGGCGTGCGGCGGAGGGCGGCCTGCACGGCGAGGCGGGTCCGCGGGTGCGCGGTCGCGGCCTCCCGGAACAGCGCCAGCGTGTCCGGGACCAGGCTGCTGTCCTCCATGTCGATCTCGACGGGGACGCCCACGGCCTCGGCGGAGTCGAGGATCCCGGTCAGGTTGGCCCGGCACGCGTCCCGGTCCACGGTCTGGCCGAGCTGGGAGAGCTTGATGGAGATCGGGGCGTCCAGACCGCGGGCGGCGATGGCCTTGGCGGCGGCCTCGTACTCGGCGACGGCGGTGTCCGCGCCGGAGAGGTCGGTGACCCCCTCCCCGAGGAGGTCGAGGATCCCGCCGATCCGCCGGGCCGCGAGCGCCGTGGCCACGTCCAGCGCCTCGTCGAGCCGCTCCCCGGCGACGAAGCGGTGGGCGGCGCGGCGGGCGATCGGGTTCTCGGTCACCTGCCGCTGGAGCCTCGGGTTGGCCGCGGCCCACACCAGCACGCGGTTGACCATGGCGCCTCCCCTCCCGGGTCGGCCGGCGCTCGCACGGCTGCGAGGAGGCGACTCTACTGGAGGGTGACCGGGGTCACACCGGCCGGGGCGGCCCTCAGTCGGCGGTCATCGCCCGCCGGCGGACGCGCTCGTCGTAGCGGTCCCGCGCGCCGTTGACCGACCGGCCGAGGTACTCACCCAGGGTGACCCCGGCGGCGAGGGCGAGCCCGACCGCGGCGGCCCCGACGAGGGTGGCCAGGCCGCCCTGGATGTCGGCGTCCACGACGATCGCGAACAGGCCGTGGTAGATCGCCAGCCCGGGCAGCAGGGGGACGATGCCGCAGACGGCGACCAGCTGCGACGGCACCCGGAGCGGTCCGGTCAGCACCTCCGCGCAGAACCCGAGGACGACGGCGGTGACCCCGCTGGCCAGCGCGGGACCGGTCCCCAGGTCCCCGGTCGCCCAGGACGTCGTCCACGCCAGCGCGCCGGCCGTCGCGGCGACGCCCACGGCGCGCGGCCGGGCGTGGCAGGCCAGGGCCCAGCACCCGGCGATCCCGGCCGACGCGGCCAGCCCCACGGCGAAGGGCACGGGGGACGGCGAGGTGTCGACGACCGTCAGCGGGAGCCGCGCGCGCTGGGCCAGGTCGAGCACGCCGGCGATGCCCACGACGATCCCGGCGGTCAGCGTCACCACCTCGAAGGCCCGCGCCGCGGCGGTCACCGGGAACCCGCTGATCGCGTCCTGGGCGGAGCTGACCAGGGACAGCCCGGCGAGCAGCACGACGATGCCGGCGGCGACGACCAGGGGTGTCCGCACGTCGACGTCCCAGGCGAGCAGCAGGACGGCGACCCCGGTGGCGAGCGCGGCCCCGGCCGCCTGCTGGAAGAACGGCGGCAGGCTGCGCCGGTTCAGCACACGCAGGACCCGCTCGATCACGGCGGTGGTCAGCGCCGCGATGAGCGCCTCCGGCCACCCGCCGCCGAGGAGGAACCCGACGGAGCCCGCCAGGCCGGCCCAGCCGAGCGTGTGCACGGTGCGGCGGTAGGTGGCCGGTGCCGACACCACGCGGTCCAGCCGGCGGTGTGCCTCCTCGACGTCGAGGGCGCCGGCGCTGACCGCCCGGGCCAGGTCGTTGATGCCCTGCAGCCGGGTGTAGTCGTGCTGAGCGGTGCCCACGATCCGCATCGCGGTCAGCGGCACCGCGTCCTCCCGGTCGTAGCTGATCGTGATCGAGGTGTGGGTGATGTCGACGTGGCAGCTGGTCAGCCCGTAGGCGGCGGCCACCCGCAGCACCGTCGCGGTGACGTCGGCCGCGGAGCCGCCGACGGCCAGCATCGAGGCCCCGATGCGCAGGGCCAGCCCCAGCGCGGCGTGCGCGGTGAGGTCGTCCATCCGGCTGGGCTGGGCCCGCAGGCCGATCGGCGCGGTCGGCGGGTCGGTGCCCGCGATCGCGCGCCAGGCCCGCTCCGGGATGCGCGCGTGGGTCGGGCGGCGGGACCGGGGCCGGGCGGACACGCCTCCAGGCTAGGTCCGCGCCCCCGGCCCACCGGCCGACCGGTCGCCGGCGGGAGCGCCAGGATCCCTGGTGCCAGGGCCACGGGTGCCCGCCCTCGCGGACTTCCCGCCGGCCACGGGTCCACCGGAGACTCGGACCAGCGCTGGTGGGTCCGCGGGACGGAGGCAGGTGGTCATGACCGACGACGTCCTCGCCCTGGTGGACGAGTGGGGCCCGGAGAAGGTCGTCTGCGTGTCCGACCGCAGGTCCGGGATGCGCGGCGTCCTGGTCCTGGACAACACCGCGCGGGGGATGGGCAAGGGCGGCACCCGGATGAGCCCGACGCTCACCGTGCGCGAGGTCGCCCGGCTCGCCCGCACCATGACGTGGAAGTGGGCGGCGGTCGACCTGTTCCACGGCGGCGCGAAGGCCGGGATCCTCGGCGACCCGACGGCGCCCGGCAAGGAGGAGGTCCTGCGGGCCTTCGCCCGGGCGCTGCGCAACGAGGTCCCGGCCGAGTACGTCTTCGGGCTCGACATGGGCCTGACCGAGCAGGACGCCGCCGTCCTCCTGGACGAGCTCGGCGACCGCGGCGCGGCCGTCGGCCTGCCGCGGGCGCTGGGCGGGCTGCCGTACGACGAGCTGGGAGTGACCGGCTTCGGCGTCGCCGAGGCCGCCGACGCCGCGGCGGCCGAGTCGGGCTGGCGGCTGGCCGGCTCCCGCGTGGCGATCCAGGGGTTCGGCGCCGTCGGGGAGGCCGCCGCGCGGCGGTTCGCCGAGCTGGGCGCGGCCGTCGTCGCCGTCTCCACCTCGGCCGGTGCCGTCCACGACCCCGACGGCCTCGACGTCGCCCGGCTGTCCCGGCTGCGGGCCGAGCTGGGGGACGACTGCGTCCGGGGATACGGCGGTGTCCGGCCGGCCGACACCGCGCTCGCCGTCCCCACCGACGTGCTGGTGCCGGCCGCGCGCGAGGACGTCGTCGACGACGGCGTCGCCCGGGCCACCTCGGCCCGGCTGGTGGTCGAGGGCGCGAACCTGCCGACCACCGGCGGCGCCCTGGAGATCCTGGCCGAGCGCGGCATCCCCGTCGTCCCGGACTTCATCGCCAACGCCGGCGGGATCGTCGCCGCGGCGCACTCCATGGACATGCGGTACTCGCCGTTCCGCGTGGACCCCGCCGACGTCTTCGCGATGGTCTCGGCGAAGCTGCGGGCCAACGCGGCCGCCGTGCTGGCTGAGGCGGCGCGCACCGAGCAGACCCCGCACACCGCCGCCCGGCGCCTCGCCCAGCAGCGGGTGCTCGCCGCCATGCGGCTGCGCGGGCAGCTGCAGACCGATCCCACCCCGGAGCCGCTGTCGTGACCACCGTCGACACCACTGCGCTGCGGGCGCGCTTCGCGCGGCGCCTCTCCCAGCTGTACGGCAAGGAGGTCCCGGCCTACACCACCCTGGTCGAGGTCTCCGCCGAGGTGAACCGCCGGGTCCTGGACCGGGACGGCGCCGCCGCCGAACGCCTGGGGTCCATCGACCGGGTGACCGCCGAGCGGCACGGCGCCATCCGGGTGGGGACGCCGGAGGAGCTCGCCCAGGTGGCCCGCGTCTTCGGCGCCCTCGGCATGCACCCCACGGGCTTCTACGACCTGCGTGACGCCCACCCGCAGCCGATCCCCGTCGTCTCCACCGCCTTCCGGCCCGTCGACGGCGACGAGCTCGCCCGCAACCCGTTCCGCGTCTTCACCTCGATGCTCGTGCCGCAGGACCGGCGGTTCTTCGACGCGGACCTCGAGGAGCGCCTCACCCGGTTCCTGGCGGCGCGCCGGCTCTTCCCCGACGAGCTGCTCGCCCTCGCCGACCGGGCCGAGGCCGACGGGGAGCTGCGCGAGGCGGACGCCGCGCGCTTCCTCGACCTCGCCGCCGCCGCCTTCGCGCTGTCCGCCGACCCGGTCGACCGCGCCTGGTACGGCGAGCTCGAGCGCGTCTCCGGGGTGGCCGCCGACATCGGTGGCGTGACCACCACCCACATCAACCACCTGACGCCCCGGGTCCTCGACATCGACGACCTCTACGCCGGCATGCAGGCCCGCGGCGTGGCGATGATCGACGCGATCCAGGGCCCGCCCCGGTGGCCGGGACCCGACGTGCTGCTGCGCCAGACCTCCTTCCGGGCCCTCGCCGAGCCGCGGCGGTTCCGCGAGGCCGACGGGCGGATCACGCGGGGCGAGCTGCGGGTGCGCTTCGGCGAGGTCGAGGCGCGCGGCATCGCCCTGACCCCGCGGGGCCGCGACCGGTACGACCGGCTCGTCGCCGAGGTCGACCGGCGCGCGGCCGAGGCCTCCGGCCGGGCCCGGCAGGACGTCGCCGCCGAGGTGTGGGCCGCCGAGCTGCCCGACACCGAGGCCGAGCTCGCCCGCCAGGACCTCGCCTTCTTCACCTTCTCCCCGGCGGAGCGGGCCCCCGACGGGACGCGGCCGCCGGCCGACCTGGCCGGCCTGCTCGACGGCGGCTGGCTGGCGGCCGAGCCGATCGTCTACGAGGACTTCCTGCCCCGGTCGGCGGCCGGGATCTTCGCCTCCAACCTCAGCGGGCGGGGCGAGCTGGACGCCGCCGAGGGCGGCGCCCCCCGCGACGCCGGGTGGCTCGCCGAGGCGATCGGCCGTCCCGTCCGCACGCCCGAGCAGCTGTACGCCGAGCAGCGGGCGGAGTCGCTGCACCGGGCCGCGGCCGCGCTCGGCCTTCCCGGGGGGATCGATCCCGAGCCGCGGCCCCGCGCCGTCCTCAGCCGTCCCGCCCGGTAGCCACGGCGGCCCGGACGGCGTCGACGACGGCGCGCACCCCCGGCTGCGGTGCCGGGTCCCGGCGGTGCGCCAGCACGATCGTCCGCTCGAGCGGATCGGTCAGGGCCACCGTCGCCACACCGTCGCGGCGCAGCACGAGCATGAGCTCGGTGACCGGTGCGACGCCGAGGCCGGCGGCCACCAGGGACAGGGTCGAGGCCGTGTCGGTGACCGTGTGGTCCACCCGGGGCTCGAAGCCCGCCCGGCGGCAGGCCATCCGGATCGCCCGGCCGTAGGAGGTGTGCGCCGGGGGCAGGATCCACGTCTCGTCGGCGAGGTCGCGCAGCGCGCACGGGTCCTCCCGGGCCGGGCGCCCGGCAGGGGTCGCCATCGAGAACCGCTCGGTGGCGAGCACGTGCAGGGCGACGTCGGCCGCCCGGGGGATGGGGGCCTGCGGGTAGTCCACGCCGAAGGCGAGGTCGACCCGCCCGGCGGCGACCGCGGAGGTGGCGTCGTCCACGTCGACCTCGACCGACCGCAGGCGGACCCCGGGGCACTGCTCGCGCACCCGCACCAGGGCCCGGGGCAGCAGCGCCGCCGCCGCGGTGCCGAAGACGCCGATCAGCACCCGCGCCTGCGGGCGCCCGGGCAGGCCGGCCAGCGCCTGCTCGGCCCGGCGGGCCAGCGACAGCAGCTCCCCCGCGTGGTCGGCGAGCAGGTGGCCGGCGTCGGTGAGCTGCACGCGGCGGCCGACCTGGGTGACCAGCTCGGCGCGCACGGACCGCTCGAGGGCGGCCATCTGCTGGGAGACGGCGCCGGTCGTGTAGCCGAGGGCGGCCGCGGCCGCGGTCATGCTGCCCGTGTCGCGGATGGCGACCAGCGTCCGCAGCTTGACGAGGTCCAGGTCGACGTCCATGCAGGAACGCTAAACGGAGCGGCTGCGGGATCATCGATGGTGCTGCACCGTCGCCGGCTCCACGATGGCAGCACCCGCTGCTCACCCCCCGGAGGACCCCGCGATGACCGCTCCCGGACGCCGGCTCCCGTCCTCGGCCTCCGTCGTCGTCATCGGCGGGGGAGTGGTGGGGCTGAGCTCCGCCTACCACCTGGCGCGGGCGGGGGTCCGGGACGTCGTCCTGCTGGACCGGGGTGCCCTCGGCTCCGGGTCGACCTGCCGGGCGGCCGGCGGCGTCCGGGCCCAGTTCTCCGACCCGGTCAACATCGCGCTGGGGGCGCGCAGCCTGGAGACCTTCCGCGACTTCGGCCCGCTGTTCGGCCAGGAGATCGACCTGCACCAGGTGGGGTACCTGTTCCTGCTCGACAGCCGGCTCGCCGTCCGGGCCTTCGAGGCCAACGTCGCCCTGCAGAACGAGCTCGGCGTCCCGAGCCGGATGATCAGCGTGGCGGAGGCCAGGAGGCTGTCGCCGCTGATCGATCCCGACGGGCTGCTCGCCGCCGCGTACTCGCCGACCGACGGGCACTGCACGCCCGAGTCGGTCGTGCTCGGCTACGCCTCGGCCGCGCGCCGGGCGGGGGCCATGCTGCTGCCGCACTGCGCGGCGACCGGGATCGACGTCCGCGACGGGCGCGTCGTGGGCGTGCGGACCGAGGCCGGGACGATCCGGACCGACACCGTGGTCTGCGCCGCCGGCCCCTGGTCGGCCGAGGTGGGGGCGTGGGCCGGGGTCGACCTGCCGGTCACGCCGCTGCGCCGGCAGATCGTGGTCACCGAGCCGGTCCCCGGCCTGGACCCGCACACGCCGTTCACCATCGACTTCGGCACCTCCTTCTACTTCCACGCCGAGGGGGAGGGGCTGCTGCTGGGCATGTCCGACCCGGACGAGACCCCCGGCTTCCGGCTCACCCGGTCCGACGCGTGGCTGCCGCGCCTCGGCGAGGCGATCGAGCGGCGGGCACCCGCGCTGGCCGGGGTGGGCATCGCCGGCGGGTGGGCCGGGCTGTACGAGATGACGCCGGACCACAACGCGCTCATCGGCCGGGCGGACACGGTCGAGGGCTTCCTGTACGCCACCGGCTTCTCGGGGCACGGTTTCCTCATGGGACCGGCCGTGGGCGAGGTGGTGCGCGACCTGCACCTCGGCGAGGAGCCCTTCGTCGACGTCTCCGGCCTGAACGCCGCACGCTTCGCGGGCGCGGACGCCCGCCCCGAGCTCAACATCGTCTGAGAAAGGACCACCGTGCCCCCCACCGCTCGCAGGCTCGCGGCGGGACCCTGCACGGTGGCCACCCGTCCTCCCCACCCCTCGCAGGCTCGGGGCGGTGCCCTGGACGGGGCCGCCGACCGCCGACCGCGACCGCTGGACCCCGACCCGAGGAGAACCCCGTGACCACCCTGCCCAGCGCCGACGACCTCCGTCAGCAGGCCCAGGACGCCGCCCGCCGCTGCGGTGTCGACCTGGACGCCCTCGCCGGCGACCACTTCGTGACCTCCCCGGTCAACGGGCAGCCGCTGTCCTCCGTCCGCTGGTCCACGGCGGCCGACGTCGACGGCGCGGTCGCCCGCGCGCAGGAGGCCTTCCGCGAGTGGCGGACCGTCCCCGCGCCCGTCCGCGGCGGGCTGGTACGCCGCTTCGGGGAGCTGCTGCGGGAGCACAAGGCCGACCTCGGCACCCTCGTCAGCCTCGAGGTCGGCAAGATCACCTCCGAGGCCCTGGGCGAGGTCCAGGAGATGATCGACATCTGCGAGTTCGCCGTCGGGCTCTCCCGGCAGCTCTACGGGAGGACGATCAGCTCCGAGCGGCCCGGCCACCGGCTGATGGAGACCTGGCACCCGCTGGGCGTCGTCGGCGTGATCAGCGCCTTCAACTTCCCCGCGGCGGTCTGGTCGTGGAACACCGCGATCGCGCTGGTCTGCGGCGACCCGGTGGTGTGGAAGCCGTCGGAGCTCGCGCCGCTGACCGCCGCGGCGAGCGCCGCGCTGCTGGACCGGGCCATCGCCGAGGAGGGCGCGCCGGAGGGCCTGAGCCAGGTGCTCGTCGGCGGGCCGGACGTCGGCGAGGCCCTGGTCGACCACCCCGGCATCGCCCTGCTGAGCGCCACCGGCTCGACCCGGATGGGCCGCGCGGTCGGGCCCCGGGTGGCCGACCGCTTCGGCCGCTCGCTGCTGGAGCTCGGCGGCAACAACGCCGCCATCGTGACGCCGTCCGCGGACCTCGACCTGACCACCCGCGGCATCGTCTTCTCCGCGGCGGGGACCGCCGGCCAGCGCTGCACCACCATGCGGCGGGTCATCGCCCACGTCGACGTCATCGACGAGCTCACCGAGCGGGTCGCCGCCGCCTACCGCCGGCTGCCCATCGGCTCGCCGGTCGCCGAGGGCACCCTCGTCGGCCCGCTCATCCACGGGGCGGCCTACAAGGCCATGCAGAACGCCCTGGAGGCGGCCGGCCAGCAGGGCGGCGAGCTGGTCGTGGGCGGCGGGCGCCGGTTCGAGGACGAGGCGCCCGACGCCTACTACGCCGAGCCGGCGGTCGTCCGGATGCCCGAGCAGACCGAGATCGTCCGGCAGGAGACCTTCGCGCCGATCCTCTACGTGCTGCCCTACCGCACGCTGGAGGAGGCGATCGCGTTGAACAACGACGTCCCCCAGGGGCTGTCGTCCAGCATCTTCACCAGCGACCACGCCGAGGCCGAGCGCTTCCTCGCCGCCGACGGCTCCGACTGCGGCATCGCCAACGTCAACATCGGCACCTCAGGCGCGGAGATCGGCGGGGCCTTCGGCGGGGAGAAGCAGACCGGCGGCGGCCGGGAGTCCGGCTCCGACGCCTGGCGCAGCTACATGCGGCGGGCCACCAACACCGTCAACTACTCCGGCGAGCTGCCCCTGGCCCAGGGCGTGAAGTTCACCGTCTGACCGGACGGGCCGGCCTCCCCACGGGAGGCCGGCCCGGCGACGACGCCGCGCCGGCCGGAGGAGGGCATCGGTGCTCAACCCCCTGCACCTGCGCACCCTGACCACGGTGCTGCAGACCGGGTCGTTCGCCGTGGCCGCGCGGCAGCTGGGGTACACCCCCTCGGCGGTCTCCCAGCAGATCGCCGCGCTGGAGCGGGCGGTCCGCCTCCCGCTGTTCGAGCGGGACGCCCGCAGCGTCCGGCCCACGCCGGCCGCGGCGTTCCTCGCCGCGCGCGGGCAGGAGGTGCTGGCCGCGCTCGGGGTGCTGCAGGACGACCTGCGCGCCTTCGCCGACGGGGTCCTCGGGACGGTCCGGCTCGGCAGCTTCCCGACCGCCAGCCGGCACCTGCTGCCCGGGGCGCTGGCCGGGCTCGCCCGCAGCCACCCCGCCGTCGAGGTCGTCCTCGACGAGGGCGAGCCCGACGAGCTCGCGCCCCGGGTCCAGGACGGCGACCTCGACGTCGCCCTCGTCTACGGCTACACCCGGGTGCCCGGACGGCGGCCGAGGGCGCTCTCGATGACCCCGCTCCTCCGCGAGGACCTGGTGCTGCTGCTGCCCGCCGGACACCCGCTCGCCGGGGCGGGGGAGGCGCGGCTCGCCGAGCTGGCGGACGCCACGTGGGTCACCACCCGGCAGGGCACCGACGGCGCCACGTGCCTGCACCGGCTGTGCGCCGAGGCGGGGTTCGAGCCCCGCGTGTCCTACCGCAGCAACGACTACGACGTCATCCGCGGCTTCGTCCGGTCCGGCCTCGGCATCGCACTCGTGCCGGTGCTGGGGCACGCCCCGGGACCCGGCGTGGTCGCCGCCCGGCTCGCGGGGTGCGGGGCGCACCGGCACGTCGGCGTGCTGACCCGGGCCGAGGCACGCAACCCCGCCGTGGACGGCGTCGTCGCCGCGCTGGACCGCTCGGCCCGCGGGCTGCACGACCCGGCGGCGGGGCTGGTCTCCCCGGCGGGCGCTGCCGCGGTCGACCCGATCCGTGCCGTGGCGGTCCCGGACGCGTCCTGACGACGTCCTCGCCCGGGGCCTCGCGCCCAGGCGTCAGGAGCGCTGGTATGCGCGGACCACGTCGGCGAAGACGCGGACCATCGCCGCCTCCGCCGGTGCGGGGACGCGCTCCCGCCGGCGGGCCAGCAGGATCCTCCGGGCCGGCGCGGTGGTTCCCAGCGAGATGACGCGGACGTCGGGGTGGGGGTTGGTGACGGCGGTCCGTGGCGCGAGCGCGATGCCCAGCCCGACGCTCACCATGGCCTGGGCCTCCTGGTAGTCGTTGGCGTGGAAGGCGATCCGCGGGCTGAAGCCGGCGGCGCGGCAGCTGCGGTCGAGCACCTCGGCGACCGGGTGGTCGGGCTCGCGGACGACCCACTCCTCGGCGGCGAGGTCGGCCATGTCGACCCGCTTGCGGCCGGCGAGCGGGTGGTCGGCGGAGACGATGAGCATCGTGGGGTCGTCGAGCAGGTGCGTGAGGGCGTAGGCCTCCGGGTCGACGCGGTTCCACGCGTAGTCCCACAGGAGGGACATGTCGGCCTCGCCTGAGTCGAGCATCTCGGTGAGCCGGTCCAACCGCGCCGAGCGCACGGACAGCCGCACACCGGGGTGGGCGGTGCGGAAGCGGCTGACGGCGAGGGCCAGCAGCGAGCCGCCGACGGTCGGGAAGGTGCCGACGGTCAGCCGGCCTCGCCGCAGCCCGGCGACCTGGGCGAGGTCGGCCTCGGCTGCGGCCAGTTGCCGGCTGACCCGGCGGGCGTGGTCGGCCAGCACCAGCCCGGCCTCGGTCGGCACGATGCCGCGGGGCTGCCGCTGCAGGAGCGGTTGGCCGACCTCCTTCTCGAGTCGGCTCAGCTGCTGGGACACCGCGGACGTGGTGTAGCTCAGCGCCTCCGCCGCCGCCGTCATCGAGCCGCGGTCGATGACGGCCGCGAGCAACACCATCCGACGCACGTCGAGCACGGCTGCCTCCTGACTTAAGCGGATGTGAAGGGGACTGAATCTTCCCGTGATTGTGCTACATGCCCGACGGGCCGCACAGTCGTCGTCGAGCGGCTCCCCGACACGGATGGGAGCCCACCTCGGACCCGGACGACGGCCTTCCGTCCAGGTCCGGTCATTCCGCACTGTGAGGAGATGGCGTGCGCGAGCTTGCGGCGACATGGATGCGTGGAGGTACCAGCAAGTGCTGGGTCTTCGACCGTGCCGACCTGGACGATCTCGGCCTGGACACGGCCGCGGTGCTGCTCCGGGCCTTCGGCAGCCCCGACCCGCGACAGGTCGACGGGGTCGGCGGAGCGACCTCGACCACGAGCAAGGCGGTGATCCTCACGCCCTCGGGCACCGAGGACGCCGACGTGGACTACACCTTCGCCCAGGTCGGGATCGAGGAGCCGGTCGTGGACTGGGGCAGCAACTGCGGCAACTGCTCGGCGGTCGCGGGGCTCTACGCGCTGCGGCGGCGGTGGGTCCAGCCGACCGGTGAGCTGACGACCGTCCGGGTGCGCAACACCAACACCGGTCAGCTCATCGTCCAGCAGGTGCCCACGCCCGGCGGCATGGTCGACGAGGACGGCGTGGACCACATCCCGGGCGTGCCCTTCCCGGGGGTCGGGATCCGGATGTGGTTCCGGGACCCGGCGGGGCGGACCACCGGGTCGCTGCTGCCCACCGGCTCGCCGCGGGACGACCTGGACTTCGAGGGACGTCCCGTGCCGGCCACCTTGATCGACGCCGGCGCCCCGGTCGTCGTCCTGGACGCCGCGACCGTCGGGATGGCCGGGTCCGAGAGCCCGGCGGAGATCACCGCCCGGCCCGGCCTGCTGGCCGCGCTGGACGGTGTCCGGCGGCAGGCGGCGGTGCGCATGGGCCTGGCCGCCGACGAGGCCTCGGCGGAGCGGGCCGTGCCGAAGCTGGCCGTGGTCGGCCCCGCCCCCACGACGGGCGAGGCCGATCTGACCGTGCGGATGCTCTCCATGGGTCAGGTGCACCCGGCCCTGGCCATCACCGGCAGCGTCGCGCTGACCATGGCCGCGGGCACCCCGGGGACCGTGGTCGCCGACCACGTCTCGTCCGACGCGGACGGCCGGCTGCGGCTGGCCACGCCCTCGGGAGTGGTGGCCACGCACGCCGGCGAGCTGGACGGCGCACCCGCGGTCGCGGTCACGCGGACCGCGAGGCGCATCGCCGACGCCGTGCTCGCGCTGCCCGGCGACATCGAACCGCCTCGGCAGCCCGTTCCCGAGGCACACCCTGCACCGGCTTCCTCCCCGCAGGCCGGCGGCCGATCATGGCCTCCGCTGGCGGGACCGGCTGCCCCGTCCGCTACCGCCCACGCGGAGGTGCCTCGATGAGCACCAAAACCCCCCAGCGGCCGATCGCCGACGCCGACCCGACACCCGGTGTTCCGGGGCGGACAGCTCTGATCATCATGGCCGTCTTCGTGGTGCTGGCCGTGGCCGCGACCACCGTCGGTTCGGACCTGCTGCGCCGGGCCGCGGCCACGACCGACGGCGACTTCGCCGGGGAGACCCTGGAGGTGCTCATCCCGCTCGCCGAGGGCGGGGGCACCGACACCTGGGCCAGGTACGTGGGCGACGAGCTCCGCCACGTCGTGCCCGGGGAGCCGGGCTTCGCGCCGGTCAACGAGCCCGGCGGGGAGGGCATCGCCGGCACGAACGACTTCGTGGCCTCCGCGCGGGCCGACGGCACGGAGATCCTCGTCTCCACGGCCTCGAGCGTCGTCCCGTGGGTGCTGGGCCGCAGCGAGGTGCAGTACGACTTCGACCAGCTGACCCCGATCCTGGCCAACGGCAGCGGCGGGGTCATCTACGCCCGGACCGCCGCCGGCGTGAGCTCGGTGGAGGACCTGGTCGACCGGGACACCCCGCTGCGCTTCGGCGGGATCAGCGCCACCGGCCTGGACCTGACGACGCTGGTGGCCTTCGACCTGCTCGGCGCCGACGTCGAGTCGATCTTCGGCTTCGAGGGACGCGGACCGGTGAACCTGGCCCTGCAGCGCGGTGAGGTGGATCTGGACTACCAGACCACGTCGGCGTACGGACCGGCCGTCGCGCCGCTGGTCGAGGCCGGGACCGCCGTCCCGCTGATGTCCATGGGTCAGGTCGACGAGGCCGGCCAGATCGTCCGGGACCCCAACTTCCCGGACCTGCCCACTGTCGTCGAGGTCTACGAGCAGCTGCACGGGGAGGCCCCCAGCGGGCCGGCCTTCGAGGCCTACCGCTCGCTGCTGGGGCTGACCTACACCTGGCAGAAGGCCATGTGGGTGCCGGCCGAGACCCCCGACGCGGCGGTGCAGACCCTGCGCCGCTCCGCGCACGAGATGGCTCAGGACCCCGAGTTCACCGAAGCCGCCGCCGAGGTGCTCGGCGGCTACCCGATCATCGCCGACGACGACCTCCCCGCGCTGGTGCACGACGCCTACACCGTCGAGCCCGACGTCCGCGACTACGTCGTCGAGCTGCTGGTGTCCGACTACGACGTCCAGCTGGACTGAGGAGCTCACCGTGCTCGACTCCGCACTGGCCGCCCTGGCCTCGCTCACCCAACCGTCCCTGCTGCTCATGCTGGCCGCCGGCGTGGTCGCCGGCCTGGTCATCGGCCTGATCCCCGGCCTCGGCGGCACCGGCGCCGTCGCCATCCTGCTCCCGGTCACCTTCGGCATGGAGCCCGAGCAGGCCCTCGCCCTGCTCATCGGGGCGCTGGCGGTGGTGCACACCTCCGACACCGTCGCCGCGGTCCTGCTGGGGGCACCCGGCTCGGCGTCGGCCAGCGTCACCATGCTCGACGGCTACTCGATGGCCAAACAGGGCCAGGCCGCCCGGGCGCTGTCCCTGGCGTTCCTCTCCTCCATGGCCGGGGGGATCATCGGCGCCATCGGCCTCACCCTGGCCATCCCGCTCGCACGACCGCTGGTCCTCTCCTTCGGTGCGCCCGAGCTGTTCATGCTCACCGTCCTCGGCGTCTCGCTCGCCGCGGTGCTCTCCCGCGGCAACGTCGCCAAGGGCCTGGTCGCCGGCTGCCTCGGCCTGCTGCTCGGCCTGGTCGGCATCGCGCCGTCCACGGCGGAGTACCGGTTCACCGGCGGCAGCCTGTTCCTCGCCGACGGGCTGTCCCTGGTCGCGGTCGCGCTCGGCGTCTTCGGCCTGGCCGAGATCGCCTCCCGGGTCGGCCAGCGGCAGCGGCCCGGCGAGGAGATCGCCCTGGGCCACGGCTGGCTGGCCGGCATCCGGGAGTGGCTGGGCCACTGGACCCAGGTCATCCGCGGCGCGCTGATCGGCATCTGGGCCGGCGTGCTGCCCGGCGTCGGTGCCACGGCCGGCACGTGGCTGGCCTACGGCCAGGCCGTGGCCACCGCCAAGGACAAGAAGAAGTTCGGCAAGGGCGACCCGCGCGGCATCATCGGCCCGGAGAGCGCCAACAACTCGGTCGAGGCCGGCGACCTCATCCCCACCCTGCTGTTCGGCATCCCCGGCGGCGTGCCCGCCGCGATGCTGCTCGGCACCCTGCTGACCTACGGCATCCAGCCCGGCCCGACCATCGTCACCGACCACCTCGACCTCATGTACCTCATCGTGTGGTCCTTCGCGATCGCCAGCATCGCCGGCGCCGCGCTCTGCTTCCTGGTCACCAAGCCGCTCGCCCGCATCACCAGGGTGCCCTTCGCGATCCTCGGCCCCGGCCTGGTGGTCGTGATGCTGCTCGGTGCCTTCCAGGAGAGCGGTCAGCTCGGCGACCTGTGGGTGATGATCGCGCTCGGGCTGCTCGGCTGGCTTCTCAAGGACACCGGGTTCCCGCGGGCCCCGTTCCTCATCGGGTTCGTCCTGGCCATCCCGCTGGAGCGCTACTACTTCCTCACCGACGCCGTGTACGACGGCGCCGAGTGGCTGGTGCGCCCCTGGGTGGTCGTGTTCCTGCTCGTGCTGATCGCGCCGGCCGTCTTCGCGCTGATCCGCTACCTGCGCCGACGCCGCGGCAGCGACGCCGACGACCGGCACGTGGAGCCGGAAGGCGAGGACGAGGGCGAGCTGTCGGGCTCGGTCTGGTCCCTGCTGACCGCCGCCGGGATGCTGGTCGTCTTCGTGACCGCCTTCCTGGTGGCCGGTGGCTACAGCCCCGAGGCCCGCCTGGTGCCGCAGTTGATCACCGGCATCGGCGCCGTCACCACGCTGGTGCTCCTCATCCTGGAGGTCCGCGGGCTGCGGTCGGGCCCGGCCACCCCGGCCGGGGCGGACGAAACCGGTCGCCGACGCTTCCCCGGCGTCGCCGTGGCCGCCCGCACCTTCACCTGGATGGCGGCGTTCCTGGCCCTGGTCGCCCTCGGCGGCTACGTCGCCGCGGCCCTGGTCTTCGTCCCGGCCTTCCTGCTCTACGTCGCCCGGGCCCGCACTCGGACGGTGCTCGTCTACGGGCTGGTCACCGCCGCTCTCCTGGTCCTGGCACCCATCCTGCTGCCCGTCGAACTGCCCCTGGGAGCTCTGATGTCACGATGACCGTCCTCACCACCGTGGCCAACGCCGCTGAGGCGGCCGAGGTCCTCCCGGCAGCCGTCGCCGAGGCTGCCCGCCGCGCCAGCGACCTGCACGTCCTGAACCTCACCCACGGCCGGGACACGCAGGCCCTGACCACCGCGCTGGACGCCGCCCGCGCCCTGCTCGGCCCCGAGGGTCGGGCGGTGGTCGTCACCGAACCGTCGATCCCCGACCACGCCGCGGCTGCCCTGGTCGCGGCCGAGGAGATCGGCGCCGACGTCCTCGTCATCGGAGTGCGACGGCGCAGCCCGGTGGGCAAGCTGGTGATGGGCTCGGTCGCCCAGACCATCCTGCTCGACGCCGAGTGCCCGGTCCTGGCCGTGCGCGTGTGACGGCACCGGGGGAGACAGCGTGATCCGGAGCGGGGGGGGGGGGGGGGGGGCCCCCCCCCCCCCCCCCCCCCCCCCCCCCCCCCCCCCCCCCCCCCCCCCCCCCCCCCCCCCCCCCCCCCCCCCCCC
>NZ_JBJGYN010000057.1:0-26709 GCF_054050015.1 Geodermatophilus sp. SYSU D01176
GCGGTCATCGCGTCGAACTCCTGAAGGACTGTGAGAGGTCTCCCAGAAGATCACGCGGTGGCCGCCTCGACGTTCAGGGCCCGCTACTCACCGGGCCGTCGCACACCACCCTGGTGGACGCCACTCACGCCGCGCCGCTGGCCTTCGCCCATCCCAGCCTGGTCGCGGACTGGTTCGGCCCGCGCCGGCGCGGCTCCGATCGTCACGATGGTGTCAGCGGCCGCCGCCCGCCGGTGGCTCGGGCTGAGGTGCGGTCGCGGGGCTCGGCGCGGCCACGCCCTCGGCGGTCCTGGCGGTCTCGGCCGCTGCCTCGGAGACGAGCTGGCCCCATTGGCCGATCTCCTTGGTGAAGATCTGCTCCACGCGGTCGACGTCGCGTTCCAGGTCTGCGTCGGGCGTGCGGGTGGTCCAGTCGATCTGCGCCTCGGCGACATTGCGGGCGGCGTCGGTGTACAGCTTCGTCAGGTGCGGGAACCCGATCAGGGCCTCGAACCCGGTGACGGCGACGGCCAGGGCTCCGAGCACGGCCGCGATGACGGCCAGCGCGCCACGGACGGTGGGAGCGGTGAACTGCCCGGCGACGCTCGCGAGGGCTGCGAGGACGAGGAGTGTGTTGCGGACGACGACGGTCTGCCGGTGTGCCGCCTCGTACTCCTTGCGGCGGTCGTCGTAGTACTGCTTCTGGTCCTGGATCCGGAGCGCGTGGTACAGGGCCTGGAACTCCCTGTCCTGATCGGTCATGTGGGCTCCTTGCCGTATCGGATGGCGACGACGGCGCGCTGCAGGTTGGCCTCCCGGTCGGCGCCGGCGTAAGGCCCGGTTCGGGACAGGAAGAGGAAGTGCAGGGCGCGGAGCCGTTCCGCCTTGACCCGTTCGCTCAGGTAGTCCTTGAGGTCGTCGAGCTCGCGGCTGGCCCGGCCGGTCGCCGCGAGGAGGACCCCGAGCACTGCCAGGAGCAGGCCGGGCCACCGCTGATCGGTGACGAGGGCCTGCAGTCCGCCGAGGCCGGTGAGGGCCGCCGAGCCCAGCAGGATGACCACCTGCTGCCGTCGGTAGCGGTTCTGGTGCCGGAGCGCGGCCAGGTCCGCTTCGACGAACGCCCCCGTCACCTCCCGGTCGAGTACCTGGAAGTCCGGGGCCAGTGAGGGGTATGACGCCCGCTTGTCGTCGGGGATGACAGGCCAGGACTCTGCCGGGCTGCGCAGCTTCGGGAACCGGACGAGCATCTGGGGTCGCATCGCACCTCCAGCGATGAGCGCTTCTCTCCTGCGGTACCTGAGCTGTGCAGCGGCCCGATTGTTCAACCGGGCGGGGGCTTCGAGACCCTTTCGGGTGCGCGACGACAACAGGTCACGCGTGGCCGCCGGAGGATGACCGTCTCAGCGCCGCCCGCAGCGTCCGCGCGAGCAGCTCGGGGTCACTCACGTCGATGACGTGGGTCAGCGGGGAGGCGGCGATCCGCACGGCGCGGGCATCGGCTGTCTCACCGGCGGCCGCCGCGGCCACGGCATCGGCGGTGCGCCCCGTTCCGGCGAGGACGAGGACCGGCCGGCCGCCGGCCAGGCTCTGCTCGACGTCGGCGTAGGTGATGTCGCCGCCGTTGACGACCAGCGTCGCGGACGGCTCCCCACCGGCGATCGCGGAGGCGACAGCGGCGAGCCAGGGCGACTCGTCGCCCCAGGAGTCCCCGGGCACGAGGATCACGTGCGTGTGGTGCGGCTCGAGGTCTGCCGCGTTCCCGTCATCCGGCTGGGCACCGCCCGGCGCGGCGACCGTTCCTTCGGCGGCCACCCCCACGAGAGGGAAACCGGCCCGGCACGCCGACCGGACCCGGCCGATGACCCGCATGATCCCCGCATCGGTCCCGCCGTCGACCACGGCTCCTCCGCGGCCGTCGACTACCGGGATGACCGCGCAGCGAAACACCTCCTCCACGAGCCCGTGGCGGGCCTCGTCCATCCCGGCTGCGCCACCGACCAGCGCGAGCACCGGGCGGCCCCGCGATACGCCCAGGCGGTCCAGCGCCGTCGGGAGCTCCGGGACCGCGTCGACCCGTTCGAGTGGGATCCCCGGCCCCGCTGCTGCCCGGCCGCTCATCTCAGCCTCCTGCACGCAGACGCGGTCGTTCCGCCCCTCCTGTGCTGGTCCTCGCCGAGGCGGCCGCCGGGCGCAGGGTATCGGCGGGCGGAGCGACTGCGGGGACCTGTGGTTCCGGCCCACCCTGTGCTCTCTCCGCCTTCTGGCGCAGAGACGCCGCTACCGTGGTGTCACCGTCGGCCGGCAGGGGGATTGTCCTGACGGGCTGGTCCCGGGGAGATCGACATGATCCGGATCTTCGTGAGCCACGCGCACACCGACGCACCTCTCGCACGGGCACTGGACGCCCTGATCACGACCGTCTTCGACGAGGTCGAGGTCGACTACTCCTCCGACGTGTCCGCGGGTGGCGGGATCGAGGCGGGAACCGACTGGCAGCGGTGGATCCTCGACAAGCTGCGCTCCTGCGACATGGCCGTGGTCGTCCTGACCCCGGAATCGCTGTCCCGGCCGTGGTTGATGTGGGAATCCGGTGCGGTCAGCGGCATCGCGCTGGCACTCGAGCAGCAGCCTCAGATCGTGCCGCTGCTGTTCCGGGTCAACAGGGAGAGCGTGGCCGGTCCGCTGAGCCATCTGCAGGCCGAGCTGGGGGAGTCGGAGGAGGGCGTGCGCCGGGTCGCCCACGCGGTGTGGCGTCGCCGCGGGCAGAAGCCGGCGGCAGACACGCTCGAGGTCCGGCTGGGCCTCGGTGTGAAGACCTACCTCGAGGATGTCCAGGAGGCGCTGGCGGACCGTCCGCAGTCTCTGGACGAAGGCGGCGTCCAGGAGTGGTGCGATCGGCTGGATGCCCTGCGCCGGGCCGGGCGGCATGCCGAGGTGGTGCACGTGCACCGGGCACTGCTGCTGGCCGTTGGCCGCGAGACCGGTGACGCCGAGCGCGTACCCCTGGACGTGCGGCTGCACCGCCGGCTGGGCGAGCTCTATCTGGATGCCAAGCGCGGGCGGGACGCCGCCGTCCAGTTCGAGCTGGCACTGCGCCTGTTCCCGCGGGATGTCTTCCTGCTGCACAAGCTGGCGTTGGCCCAGCTCCAGGACGGCGACCGCGGACAGTCGCTCGGCACGCTGAACAGCATCGAGGCCATCGACCCGGCGGCGGCACGGGAGAACCCGGAGATCGCCGGTCTCAAGGGCCGCCTGTACCGGGAACGGTGGCAGGCGACATCGGACGAGGCCGACCTCCGTACGGCCCGGGACGCCTACCAGGCCGCGCTCGAGCACTCGACCGACTCGTACTACATGGCCGGCAACGTGGGGGAGCTGAGCCTCGCCCTCGGCGACCGCGAGGCCGCCGAGACGGCGTACGAGACGGCGGTGGCCGCCATCCGGCGCTCCGGGGAGCGGACGTGGTGGAGCCTGGCGACCCTCGCCGGCGCCGCGATCGTCCGCGGCGACGAGGCGGAGGCGCTGTCGCTGCTCGGTGAGGCCGGCGCCCTGGGACCGTCTCCCCGCGATGTCGAGTCGATCCGGCTCGGGCTCCAGCGGCTGCAGACCCACCTCGGCCTGCCCACCGATGTCGCGGCCGGCTGGTACGGCGCACTCGCCGGCGGCCGCCCGGCCTCTGGTGACCCGGACTGACCTCACACCTCGACAACGCTCAGGCAGGCTGCGCTGGGCAGGAGCCTGGCCCGGTTCCCCGGACACCTGACCCGAGGCGGTGTTCGCGTCATGGTCACCCCATCGCTGACCGACACGGTGAGGACTGCACCCACCACTCAGCGGGACGTCACCGACCCGGCCGTGGACGTGGACGCCGCACGCAGCGAGGTCGGCGACGTGATCCGCTCCGGCTGGGCAGGCTCCTACCGACCCGGCTGGCTGCGGCGTGATCCCGACGGGATGGCGTGCCATGGCCTGCGGGGCAGCCGAACCCTCCGGCTCCGCGAGCCGAATCCCGCTCGCGTCCCCCGGTGGATCGGCAGGGCGAGCAGGGCTGTCGTCGGTCAACGGACGTTGCGGCGGACGGACCGGGCCTTGCCGGGCCGGAGCTCCATGTCGACGGGGAGGTCCGGGTCGTCGATGGCCTGTCGGGCGTGGCCGACGACGCGGTCTGCCAGGGTCCGGCGGAGCTCGGCGATGTCGGCGTACTCGGCCAGGTCGACGGTGAGGCCGAGTCGCCGCCCCCCTTGACCGACGAAGTGAGCGGACGCGCCCATGACGCCCCGGAGACCCTCCACCTCGGTCTCGACCGCGTCGGCGAGTGCGCCGGGGTGGACCGTGGTCGGGCCGTCCGGTCATCAGTGGTGAGGTCGACCCGGCCGACCGGGTCACCCCGAGCAGTTCGCGGGTGCCGTCGACGTCCCCGGCCATGGCGGTGAGCACCTCCTCGACGGTTGCGAACGCGGTCGTGGCGTGCAGCCGGTGGCACCCGACGATCTCCATGCGTCGTCCGTAGAGGTCACTGTCCCGATCGAGCGGGTGCGCCTCCGGTGTGCGCTGCCCGCCCTGGAAGGTCGGGTTGCTGCCGGCGGCAGATGGCGGTCGGCCGACGGACTCCCCGTCATGCGGCCCATCACGGCCCGGGGTCGGCCGGGACGTCGATCCGTCCGGCGTCCGCGAGAATCCGATGAGCGCAGCCGGCAGAGACGGTCGGCTCTCGCCGGGTCGGCGGGTGTCGCCCCGCCGACCCGGCGGGTGCGGTCAGGCGCGGGCCTGCTTCTTGCTCTGCAGGACCTCCAGGGCCTCGAGGAGGTAGCGACGGAAGGTGGCGTGGTTCTCGCTCATCGGGAAGTGCCCGATCTCCGGCATGTTGATGAACGAGCCGTTCGTGATCTCCTTGGCGGTGCGGGCGCTGTCCTCTGGCGTGGTGAGGTAGTCGTACTCGCCGGTGAGCATCACGACCGGGCACTGGTCCCCGTCGATGTCGCCGAGCCGGCCGCGCAGGTCGTGGTCGACCGAGTAGAAGTGCAGGTCGCCCTTGAAGGCCTCGGAGCCCTGCGAGTAGTAGAACCAGGTCTTCCAGCGGTCGGCCTCGGGGGACTGGGGCGCCATCAGGTCCCACACGCCGCTCGCGCAGACCTGGGCGGCGTTGGCGTGCGGGTGCTGCCACCAGTCGAGGTAGAAGCCGGGGGAGTAGTCCGCGCCCTCGACCGAGAGGACGCCGGCGAACCGGTCCGGACGGCGCAGGGCGAGCTGCAGCGCGATGTTGCCGCCGAAGGAGGACCCCATGAAGATCGGGTCCTCGAGCTCCAGCGCGTCGCAGAGGGCCACGATGAAGTTGGCGTAGTGGTCGGCGGTGAGCTTGTACTCCTCCTTCCACCACTCGGTGTTCTCCGGCGGGTCGGACTTGCCGTGGCGGGGGAGGTCGTAGGCGATGACCCGGTAGTCCGCCGTGATCTCGTCGTCCTCCAGCAGCCCGCGCCACTGGTGGTTGTGGCAACCGGCGGTGTGCTGGCAGACCAACGGCTGGCCGGTTCCGTTCTCGAGGTAGAAGACCTTGTACTCGAGACCGTCCACCTCCAGCGTCACGTAGTGGCCGGTGACCGGGGAGATCCTGCTCATGGTGGTCCTTCCTTCCTCAGACCGGGGCGCCGACGACGCGGAGGAGTTCGATCTGCCGGGTGATGCAGCGCAGGTTCTGCATGAGGACGAGGACCTTGCCCTCCAGCCGCATGTCGCGCTGGAAGCTCGCGGCCCAGATCCCGTGGTACATGGGTGCCGGCACGGGTTCGCCGAACCCCCGCCAGGTCTCCGCGCTGGCGCGGATGGCGAAGTCGTAGGGCACGTCCAGCGGGCCGGGGTCGACCGCGACACCGGTGACCCGGCCGGACTGCACCTGCACGACGTAGCTGCGCTCGGTGGCATCGAGCAGGTACGAGCAGGTGAAGTACTTGCCGTGGGCCTGGATCTCCGGATCGGTGTTGCTGGCCTCGGCGAAGGACTCTGCCCACGCCTGGGCCGACGCGGCGCGGGTCGGCGCAGTCATCGTCGGGCTCCTCTCTGAGCGGAACGGACCTGACCGTCGGGTGGTCGTGCACGGCGGTCGATCCCCATGAGATGGGTGTGGCCCGCGCCACGTCCAGTACCTGTCCGGCAGCGATCGATAGGCGACAGGAACTGGTGTGGGGTTCTCGCTGTGCTTGCCTCAGGTCGTGGCGGACGCACCGGAACTCCGTCTGCTGCGTTACTTCGTCGCGGTCGCCGAGGAGCTCCACTTCGGCCGGGCGGCGGTGCGCCTGCACATCAGCCAGCCCTCCTTGAGCGTGCAGATCCGCAAGCTCGAGCACAGCCTGGGTGTGCAGTTGCTGGAACGCACCAGCCGTCACGTGCAGCTCACCCCGGCCGGGGTCGTCCTCCTGGAGGAGGCCAGGCGTCTCCTGGTCAGTGCCGAGCGCCTGGCAGCCGCGACCCGCAGTGCGGCCGCCAACCACGGTGCGGGGAGTCTGATCGTCGGGTTCCAGGCCAACGCCGCGGCCGAGCTGACCCCCAAGATCCTGGCGGCGTTCCAGGCCCGCCATCCCCGGATCCAGGTGGAGATGCGGTCGCACGACTTCACCGACCCCTACGTCGGCCTGTCGAACGGTAGCGTCGACGTGGCCTTCGTCCGCCCACCGGTCCTGCTGCAGAGCTGGCTGTCGATGGAGACGCTGTTCGTCGAGCCGCGGGTCCTGGTGATGTCGAGCGATTCGCCGCTGGCCGGGCGCGACGGGGTCGCGGTGGAGGACGTCGTCGACGAGCCGTTCGTCGGACGGCGCGCCCCCGAGTACTGGCGCGACTTCTGGCTCGCCGTGGACTGTCGCGCCTCGAGCGCGGTCCGGTTGGGAGCCGAGGTCGGGAGCGTCGACAAGTGCTTCGAGGCGATCCTGAGCCGGCGGGGGGTCGCCTTCACCCAGGCCTCCACCCAGCGCTTCTACGGCCGGCCCGGCCTGACCTTCCTCCCGGTCCGCGGACTCTCGCCGTCAGCGGTGGCGATCGCCTGGCGGAACGACATGGAGGCGAAGCCGGTGCAGGACTTCGTCGAGACCGCGCGGATGCTCGCTGCGTCGGACCTGGTCCCCTCGTCCACGCCGGCGAAGGGCACACCGCTGGCAGGTGTCCGGGCCGCCCTGGCGAGATGACCGGCGGCGCGGCACCACTCAGCTGGGGGCTCGCGGCGGGGAAGAGGGGTGGGGAAGCGGTGCCGGAGGACGCCATCCCTGCCGGGGCGGCATCGTGACGACCGGGTCGACGCCCCTGTCCGGGGCAGCAGCGTCGGTCGGTGGACGCCGTCTGGCGGGCGACCTCCTCTCCTTCCGGCGGCGACACGAGCGGCTGACCGTGTGACCGTGGCAGAGACGATCGACGAAGGCACGTGCCAGCAGTTGCTGACACGCGTCGACGTCGGCCGCATCGCGTTCACCGACCGGGCCCTGCCGCAGATCGAACCGGTCCGCTTCACGTGGGACCACGGACGGATAGTCGTCACGACGGGCCTCGGCAGCCGGGTCGCCAGAGGGTGTCGGCGCGCGGTCGTGGCCTTCGAGACCGGCGCCTACGACGCGTCCGACGAGCGCGCCTGGAGCGTCACGACGATCGGGCGTTCACTGCTGGTCACCGACCCGGCGGAGACCGCGCAGCTGGAGACCCTGGGGATGACGCCGCTGCAGGTGACCTCCGGTCGCTGCTACATCGGCATCACCGTGGGAACGCTGAGAGGCCACTGGTTGCAGATCCATCGGCAGGCCCGACCGCGGGTGCGCCGCCCGAACGGCGGAGCAACCGAGTACGGCCGACGGTAGCCGGGCGGGTCGGCGCGTCCGCATGCGTCGGCGGTCGGTCCGCCCCGTTGCGTCTGGGGTCATCGGCGCTCGAAACCGCGGGCCCGTTCCCACTCCGTGACGGTCCGGGAGTAGGCGGCCCACTCCGCGCGGGCCGCGGCGACGAGGGCGTCGACGATCCCGTCCCCGAGGCCCTTGCGGGCGACCTCGCTGCGGTCGAGGAGGTCGGCGGCCTCGATCAGGGAGGTCGGCAGGGTCGGCGCTCCCGGGCCGGGCGCACCCCGCACCGGATCGGCCAGCGCCGGCTCGTGCTCGATGCCGTGCCGGGCGGCCAGCAGCACGCCGGCCAGGGCGAGGTGGGGATCGGCGTCCCCACCCGGGACGCGGTGCTCGAACCGGAGCGAGGACCTGGAGCCGGCCAGCCGCAGGGCGGCCAGCCGGTTGTCCGGTCTCCACGCGACCGAGGTGGGGGCGAACGCGCCCGGACTCAACCGCTTGTAGGCGTCGGCGGTGGGGGCGAACAGCAGCGTCAGCTCCCGCAGGCAGGCGAGCTGGCCGGCGAGCACGCGGCGCAGCAGCGCCGACTCCCCGTGCACGCCGTCGCCGGCGAGGACGGGGGTGCCGTCGAGGCCGCGGAGGCTGACGTGCAGGTGGCAGGAGTTCCCCTCGGCGGCGTCGTACTTGGGCATGAAGGTCAGCGCCATGCCCTCCTGCGCGGCGATCTGCTTGGCGGCCGTCTTGTAGAACGCCGCGGCATCGGCGGCGGCCAGCGCCTCGTCGTACCGGAAGACGATCTCGTACTGGCCGGGGGCGCACTCCCCGCGGGCCGACTCCAGGCGCAGCCCGGCGGCGACGGTCTCCCGGCGCAGCCGGCGGGTGGACGCTAGCGTGCAGGGCTGCGGAGTTGTATGAGGTGAGGCAACCCTTAGTCACATGACGATCGGCGCGTCCGGTCCGTGGTCGTCGCTGCGTCGGCGGCTCAGGGGCATCGCCGTCGGAGGTCCCGCGGACCTGCAGGTGACGGGGGAGAAGCCGACACGACCGTCTCGTGCGGGGCTCGTCCCTCCGGATCGGAGGGTGGCGGACTCTCCGTCCCACTTCGACCGTATAGCGCACCGGGGGACTTGTGGCAAGACCCGGGGTGGGCCGCAGAATCGCCGACCGAGGCCGGGACCTGCAGAGATGCGAGCCGGCGAGGGCGTGCGCTGCCGCCGGCGCACGCCGCGCCCGACGCCGTGCTTCTCGCAGCGGTCGCCGGCGACCTCGGATCGGAGCTGATGACGTGACCCCCGTGACCGCCAGCGCGTTCGACCTCCCCGACAACCTCGCCGCCAAGGCCGACCCGGCGCTGATCGCCACCGACGAGCGGCACTTCGCGGCCGTCGCGGAGAGCCTCGAGCAGTCGATCGCCGACCTGTCCGGCCGCCTCGACGCCGAGCGCAGGGCGCCCGGCGGCGCCGGCCAGGAGGCGCTCGACCGGGACCTGGAGATCCACCGGCTGACCGCCCGGCTGCGCACCCTGCGCCGCTTCGGTCTGGACCTGTGCCTCGGGCGCATGGACCCCGCGGACGACTCCGGGCCCGTGTACGTCGGACGGCTCGGCCTCACCGACGGCGCGGGTCGCCGGCTGCTGCTGGACTGGCGCTCGCCCGCGGCCGAGCCGTTCTTCGGCGCCACCCACGCCGACCCCATGGGGCTGGTCAGCCGCCGCAGGTACCGCTGGACCCGCGGCCGGATCACCGACTACTGGGACGAGGTCTTCACTCCGGACGGGTTCGACGGGCGCGCCGCCGCGCTCGACGACCAGTCCGCCTTCATCGCCAGCCTGGGCAGCAGCCGGTCGCCGCGGATGCGGGACGTGCTCGGCACCATCCAGGCCGACCAGGACGCGATCATCCGCGCGGGGTCCCGTGGTGCGCTCGTCGTCGACGGCGGTCCGGGGACGGGGAAGACCGTCGTCGCCCTGCACCGCACCGCGTACCTGCTCTACTCCGACCCGCGCCTGGGGCACCACCGCGGCGGGGTGCTGTTCGTCGGTCCGCACCCGCCCTACCTGGCCTACGTCGCCGACGTCCTGCCCAGCCTGGGGGAGGAGGGCGTGCAGACCTGCACCCTTCGGGACCTCGTCGCCGAGGGGGCCGGAGCGGGGACGGAGGCCGATCCGCACGTGGCCGCCCTGAAGTCGTCGGCGGACCTGGTGGCGGCGATCGAGACCGCCGTCCGCTTCTACGAGGAGCCGCCCGCGACGGGGGTGACCGTCGAGACCCCCTGGTCGGACATCTGGCTGAGCGCCGACGACTGGGCCGAGGCCTTCGAGGCACCGGATCCCGGCACCCCGCACAACGAGGCGCGCGACCGGGTCTGGGAGGAGCTGCTCGCCATCCTGGTCGACAAGGACGACGGCGACGCCCCGCCCGACCAGCTGCGGACGTCGCTGCGGCGGAACCGGGCGCTCGTCGCGGCGGTCGACCGAGCCTGGCCGCTGCTGGAGGCGGCCGACCTCGTCGGGGACCTGTGGTCGGTCCCCGCCTACCTGCGGACCTGCGCCCCCTGGCTGGGCGCCGACGACGTGCGGGCGCTGCAGCGCGCGGACCCCCAGGCCTGGACGGTGTCCGACCTGCCGCTCCTCGACGCGGCGCGGCAGCGGCTCGGCGACCCGGCGGCCTCGCGCCGCAGGCGCCGGCAGGAGGCCGCCGTCGCCGCCGAACGCGAGCGCATGGCCGGTGTCATCGACGAGCTGATCGCGGCCGACGACTCCGAGCTGCTGCTGATGACCAGCCTGCGCCACGCCGACCTCCGGGACGCCCTGGTCGACGAGGCCGCGCTGCCCGTCGCCGACCCGGACCGGCTCGCCGGCCCGTTCGCGCACGTCGTCGTCGACGAGGCCCAGGAGCTGACCGACGCCGAGTGGCAGATGCTGCTGCTCCGCTGCCCGTCCCGGAGCTTCACCGTCGTCGGGGACCGCGCCCAGGCCCGGCACGGCTTCCCCGAGTCCTGGCGGGAGCGGCTCGAGCGGATCGGGCTGCACGAGATCGCCCTGGCCTCCCTGAGCACCAACTACCGGACGCCGGCAGAGGTCATGGCGGAGGCCGAGCCGGTTATCCGGGCCGTGCTGCCGGACGCCAACGTGCCGGTCTCCATCCGCAGCACCGGCGTCCCCGTCGTCCACGGGTCCGTGGCGGAGCTGGGCTCGATCGTCGACACCTGGCTCGCCGCGCACGCCCAGGGGGAGGGGACCGCCTGCGTCATCGGCGACCCCACGTTCCCGGAGCGGCCGCGCGTCCGGTCGCTGACCCCGGAGCTCGCGAAGGGACTCGAGTTCGACCTGGTCGTCCTCGTCGACCCCGAGGCGTTCGGCACCGGCATCGAGGGGGCGGTCGACCGCTACGTCGCGATGACCCGCGCGACCCAGCAGCTCGTCGACCTCACGAGCTCCTGACGTCGGAGGCGGCACCTCGTCGCTATGGTGGCGGGCGTGAACCGCAGCGTGCAGTGGTGGGCCCGGTCGTCGAGGACGACCCGGGCCCGCTGACGCGCGCTCGGACCGTCCCTCCCCACCGGACGGTCCGAGGAGTTCCTCCCCGGGCAGCCGGTGGGCCGCAGCCCCGGAGGAGCAGAAGTGACGAGCACCGACGTCCCGACCGCCGCGTCGGCGATGACCAAGGCCGTGCTGGGTGAGGCGGACCTGCCCACGCACTGGTACAACCTGGCCGCCGACCTGCCGGCGCCGATGCCGCCGCACCTGCACCCCGGCACCGGGGAGCCGCTCGCGGCCGGTGACATGGCCCCGCTGTTCCCGGCGGCGCTGATCGAGCAGGAGATGACCGGGGAGCGGTTCGTGCCGATCCCGGAACCGGTCCGCGAGGTGTACCGGCTGTGGCGGCCCTCGCCGCTGTACCGGGCGCACCGCCTCGAGCGGGCGCTGGGGACGCCGGCGCGCATCTACTACAAGTACGAGGGCGTCAGCCCGGTCGGCAGCCACAAGCCGAACACCGCCGTCGCGCAGGCGTACTACAACGCGGCGGAGGGCGTGCGGCGGCTGACCACCGAGACCGGCGCGGGGCAGTGGGGCAGCGCGCTGTCGTTCGCCGCGGCGCTGTTCGGCCTGGAGTGCGAGGTGTGGCAGGTCCGCGCCTCCTACGACAGCAAGCCCTACCGGCGGATGCTGATGGAGACCTACGGCGGCGTGGTCCACGCCAGCCCGTCGAGGCTGACCGAGGCCGGCCGCGGCTTCCTCGGGCGCTTCCCCGGTACCACCGGCAGCCTCGGGATGGCCGTCAGCGAGGCCGTGGAGTCGGCGGCGCCGGACCCGGAGGCGCGGTACGCCCTGGGCAGCGTGCTCAACCACGTGCTGCTGCACCAGACGGTGATCGGCGAGGAGGCGCTGCGCCAGCTCGCGCTGTTCGGCGAGACGGCGGCCGACGTGGTCTTCGGCTGTGCCGGCGGCGGGTCGAACCTCGCCGGGCTGTCGTTCCCGTTCCTGCGGGAGACGCTGGCCGGACGCGCCGGCACCCGGGTGGTGGCGGTGGAGCCGGCCGCGTGCCCGTCGCTGACCCAGGGGCGCTACGAGTACGACCACGGCGACGTCGCCGGGCTGACCCCGCTGATGAAGATGCACACCCTCGGGCGCGACTTCGTGCCGGAGGCCATCCACGCCGGCGGGCTGCGCTACCACGGCATGGCCCCGATGGTCAGCCACGTCGTGGACCTGGGCCTGATCACCGCCCAGGCGGTCGACCAGCGGGAGGCCTTCGACGCCGGGCTGCTGTTCGCCCGCACCGAGGGCCTGGTGCCGGCGCCGGAGTCCTGCCACGCCGTGGCCGGCGCGATCGCGGAGGCCCGCCGTCGGGCGGACACCGGGGAGGCCGGCGTCCTGGTCGTGGGGCTGTCCGGCAACGGCCAGCTGGACCTGCCGGCCTATGCCGAGCACCTCGGCGGCGCCCGCACCCCGGCGACGGGGGACCAGCCCTTCTGACGGGACCGCCCGGCCGGCCGTCGCCCGGCCGGCCGGGCGCTGTCAGACGAGGGTCTGGACGAGGGTGTCCTCGGGGCCGACGGTGAGCTCGGCGCGGGCGCCGTTGACCAGCGCCAGGTGCGGTGGCACGTGGCCGCAGTCGACGTCCAGGACCACCGGGACGTCGAGGTCGCCCAGGGCGCTGCGGACGGCGTCCCGCTGGGTGAACCCGGGTGCGTCCGGCGCCTGGGACCGGCTGACGAGGACGGCGGTCGCGGCGTCGAACCACCCGGCCGGCCGGAGGCGCCACAGGTCGCGGGCGACGTCGAAGGCGGCGTGCTCCGCGACGTCGAGGTAGACGACCACTCCGTCGGGAGGGCCGCCGGGACGCCACTGGACGGCGAGGTGACCCCGATCCGGTCACCGGGTCGCAGCGCGGCGGGGTAGCGGACCGTCATCGTCGACCTCCGACCGGGACCGTGGGTGCACGGGCCGAGCATCACCGTCGGGCGGTGGGCAGGCCACTACGCAGTCGGGTCGGCGGTGATCCCGTCGAGGACCCGGTGCAGTCCCCGGACGAACTGATCGGTGGTGACGTGGCGGCCACGGTCGGGGCCGCGGCCGCGGAACAGCGGTCGCCGGGCTCGTCGTCGGCGCGCTCCACCTGCTCGACGGGGGCGACGTCCTCGCCACCGCCGTCCCCGGCCTCCCGTCCGGGAGCCGGCCGGCTCCCTCGGCGGCTCGCTGGGGGGCTGTAGGCCGTCGCGCCGGGCGTCCGCGTCTGGCAGTCGACGTCGCAGCTCGCGGCATCGACGGGGGAGGACGAGCGGTCCGCCGTCCGCGCGGCTGCCTGAGCGAGCGCGGCGCCCGCCGCGATGAGTTCCGGGCGGGTCGCGGGTCTGTCCTGGTGACCGTCGCAGGACGTCGTACGACGCTGCCCGGCACGAGACCCCACGGAGGACTCCATGACGACCACTCCGGACGACACGACCACCGCGCTGCCCGGCCGCCCGCCTGTCGTCGACCTGGCCACCTGGCAGGCCGCCCGGAACGAGCTCCTGGTCCGCGAGAAGGCCCACACCCACGAGGGCGACGCTCTCGCCGCCGCCCGCCGCCGGCTGCCGATGGTGGAGCTCGACGGGACGGTCGAGGTCGTCGGACCCGACGGCCCGGTCCCGTTCCTGGACCTGTTCCAGGGCCGCGACGAGCTCATCGTCTACAAGCACATGTGGTACGACGGCGCGCCGCACCAGGGGCAGTGCGAGGGCTGCACCATGACGACCTGGCAGCTGAGGGACACCGTCTACCTCAACGCCCGCGGCGTCTCGTTCGCCGTCCTTACCACGGGCCGGTGGGACGAGGTGGCCGCCTACGTCGAGTTCATGGGTTACACCCAGCCCTGGTACTCGGTGCGCGACGTGGAGGAGCCGGTCGGCGGGGAGATGGGCTACCTCACCTGCTTCCTGCGCGATGGCCACCGCGTGTTCCTCACCTACTCCACGACGGGTCGCGGCAACGAGCCGGTCGCCGGGTCCTTCGGCCTGCTCGACAGGACGCCCTACGGCCGCGGCGAGGCGTGGGAGGACAAGCCCGAGGGCTGGCCCGAGGGGCGCCACGCGTGCTGGTACTGGCGCTCGGACGCGGACGGGAACGCCACCTGGGGCCCGACCAGCCGCCCGGTGCCGCAGTGGACCCGTCCCGGCGCGACCCCCGTGGACACCCTCGGCCGGCACGGCCCCCACCACTGACGCGCCCGTCGACGGCGTCGGCACGACGTGTCGGGCGCCGGGCGGGACCTGCGGACGATGCTGCTGGAAGAGGGCCGGCCGGGCTGAGGGAGAGCGCCCGCGGAGCCGAGGGCGACGCGGCCCCGCCCCCCGCACGACAGGGGCCGGGCCGCGGGGCAGGCTGGACGGCGTGAAGGTGCTGCTGCCCGACTCCGTCCCCCTGGACCCCGCGCTGCCCGAGGGGGTCGAGGCGGTCCGCTACGACGCGGGCGCCCCGGTGCCCGAGGAGCACCTGGACGCCGAGGTGCTGGTCGTCTGGGGGAACGCGGCCGCCGACCTGCGCGCCGTCGCCGGCCGGATGCCGCGGCTGCGGTGGATCCAGACCCTCGCGGCCGGGCCGGACGTCGTGCTCGGCGCGGGCTTCCCGGACGACGTGCTCGTCACCTCCGGCGTGGGCCTGCACGACCGGCCGGTCACCGAGCACGCGCTGGCCCTGGTCCTCGCGCTGCTGCGCCGCCTGCCCGCCGCGATCGCCGCCCAGGCCGAGCACCGCTGGGCCGGCGAGCTCGGCGGGCTGCAGCCGCTGCACCCGGACGGGGCGGTGACCACGCTGCTCGACGCCCGGGTGCTCGTCTGGGGCTTCGGCAACATCGGGCAGAACCTCGCGCCGCTGCTGCAGGCCCTCGGCGCCCAGGTGCGCGGCGTCGGGCGCAGCGCGGGGGAGCGGTCCGGGTTCCCCGTCGTCGCCGAGGACCGGCTGGAGGCGGAGCTGGGGCAGACCGACGTCCTGGTCATGATCCTGCCCGCCACCGAGGCCACGACCCACGCGCTGGACGCGGCCCGCCTGGCCGCGCTGCCGCGGCACGCGCTCGTCGTCAACGTCGGCCGGGGGACGACGGTCGACGAGACCGCGCTCGTCGCGGCCCTCACCGAGGGGCGGATCGCCGGCGCCGCGCTCGACGTCACCGAGGTCGAGCCGCTGCCGGCCGACTCCCCGGTGTGGGACGCGCCGAACCTCCTGCTGACCCCGCACGCCGCCGGGGGCCGGCCGGTGGGGGCCGACGACCTCGTCGCGGCCAACCTCGAGGCCCTGCTCGCCGGCCGGGAGCTGCGCAACGTCGTGCCGCGGTGACACCCGTCCGGGGCAGGCCACTGTCGACAGTCGTCAGTCATGGAGCCGCGCGGCTAGCATGACCGTCGACGAGGAGGCTGGTCCGTGAGCGTTGAGTCACTGTCTGCCCTGGACCGCAGCACGCTGCGGGAGCGGTCCCTGGAGGCACTCCGAGCGGCCATCCTCACCGGTCGGTACCGGCCCGGCGACCACCTCGGTGAGGTCGAACTGGCCGGCTCGCTCGGGGTCAGCCGCGGCACCGTCCGCGAGGCCCTGCGGCACCTCCAGCAGGAGGGCCTGGTCACCGCCGGCAACCGCGGGATGCTGCGGGTCAACAGCCTGAGCTCCGCCGAGGTCCACGAGCTGTTCCGGGTCCGGGCCGCCCTCGAGGGGCTGGCCGTCCGCGAGGTCATCGCCTCGCCCCGGCGCGAGGCCGCCGCGGCCACCCTGCGCGCGGCCGTGGAGCGACTCTCCGACGAGGACGAGCCGGCCGCCCGGATGGAGGCCGACCTGGCCTTCCACCTGCAGCTCTGCCAGCTGTCGGGCAACTCCATGCTGGTCGAGGCCTGGCAGCGGCTCGAGGGCCGGATGCGCGTGGCCATCCTCAACGGCGCGAGCTGGCAGGCGCCGATGATGGCCCGCGACCGGCACGTCCCGATCGTCGAGGCCATCGAGCGGGGCGACGTCGAGGCCGCCGTGCGGGTCGTCGACGAGCACATGACCGCCGCCGCGGAGCACTTCGCCGAGGCCACCGAGTCCGCCTGAGAAAGGACCCCCTGCCCCCCACCGCTCGCACGCTCGCGGCGGGACCCTGCAGGGGGCCGCCCGTCCGCCCACGCCTCGCACGCTCGGGGCGGGACCCGAGACGGGGCCGTCCCTGCACCCCCACCGCTCGCAGACTCGGGGCGGGACGCTGCAGGGGCCACCGCGCCGTCCCGACCTCGAGAGGGCCCGTCCTCTCCCCTCCCGGCTGGCTCGCGGCGGTGCCCGAGAGCGGGCCGCCGCCGCCGTGCTGCTCCCGTCCCGACCTGCGCGTATGCAGGCGCCGGAACGTGACCCTTGACACCGTGACCAGTACCACCCACTCTAGTCGCCAGTTGACTGTTAACAGTTAACGACTAACGGGGATCCGACGCCCACCCGCCCACTGGAGGTCACCGTGACCGAGCGGCACCCACCCGTCCGCGATCCACACCTCGAGGAGGTCGCCCACTGGCACCCCATCGAGGGCACGCCCGAGAAGAAGAAGGTCGCCATCGGCTGCTCGGTCGGCGCGACGATCGAGACCTACGACTTCATCGGCTTCGGCATCGCGGCGGCGCTGTACTTCAACACCGCCTTCTTCCCCGCGGACGACCCGCTGTCGGGCACCCTGCTGTCCTTCGCCACGCTGGGCATCGGTTTCGCGGTGCGCCCGCTCGGCGGGATCATCGGCGGCTACCTCGGCGACAAGATCGGCCGCAAGCCGGTGCTCGTCGGCTCCCTGCTCCTCATGGGCATCGCGACGGTGCTCATCGGCTGCCTGCCCACCTACGACCAGGTCGGCATCTGGGCCGGGATCCTGCTGGTCCTCGTCCGGGTCGTGCAGGGGCTCGCGTTCGGCGCGGAGTGGGGCGGCGCGATCCTGATGTGCTTCGAGCACGCCCCATGGCGGAAGAAGGGCCTGTACACCGGCATCACGCAGGCCGGGTTCCCCGTCGGCCTGCTGCTGGCCAACCTCGCCTTCCTGGTCAGCGTCCCGCTGGGCGGCTCGTGGGCGTGGCGGGTGCCGTTCCTGCTGTCGGCCGTGCTGATCGTCGTGGGCATCGTGATCCGGCTCAAGGTCGAGGAGTCCCCGGAGTTCGAGGAGCTCAAGGAGGAGGGCGAGCTCTCGAAGAACCCGCTCCTCGAGGTCCTGCGCGACGACTGGCGCAACATCCTGCGCGCCTTCTGCCTGCGGATCACCGAGACCGCCGGCTACGCGGTGTCGGTCACGTTCATGCTGTCCTACGTCGCCGCCGAGGGGCTGGCCGACCGGTCGGTCACCCTCACCGCGACGATGATCGCCGCCGGCATCGGCATCTTCGCCACCACCTACTGGGGCGCACTCACCGACCGCATCGGACGGCGCCCGGTGTACCTGCTGGGCACCGCGCTGCACCTGCTGTGGGGCATCCCGCTGTTCCTCGTGGTCAACACCGGCGCCGCCGTGGCGATCGTCATCGCGTTCGTCGTCAGCTACGCGGTCCTGCAGAACTCGCTGGCCGGGGTGCAGGGCGCCTGGTTCTCGGAGCTGTTCGCCACCAAGACCCGCACCACGGGTGCCTCGCTGGCCTACCAGATGTCGGCGGTCGTCTCCGGGTTCACGCCGCTGATCACCACCGCGCTCTACGCCGGCTACGGCTGGATCGGCCCGGCGCTGCTGTTCAGCGCCTACGGCCTGCTGGGCCTGGTCGCCGCGCTGGTGACCCGTGAGACCTGGGGTCGCGTCGAGCGGGAAGAGGTCGCGGTGCTCGAGCGCGCCCTCGCCGCCGAGGCCGCCGTCCCCACCCCCCGCACCCGGACGTCCGAGCACCGGCCGACGGCCGACTCGGCCACCGACTGACCCCGAGGAGGAACGACCATGACCTCGCTGAGCACGCCGCAGGCCACACCGGCCACCGGCGACCGGGCGGAGCGGATCGAGCGTATCCGCCAGGCTGCCTACCGCATCCGCCGCAACGCCCTCGACATGGGGGAGGTGCAGGGGCAGGGCTACATCGGGCAGGCGCTCGGCGTGGCCGACGTCCTGGCGGTGGTCTACGCCGACCAGCTCCGGTACCGCCCCGAGGACCCGCACTGGCCCGACCGGGACCGGTTCCTGCTCTCCATCGGCCACTACGCCATCGCCCTCTACGCGGCGCTGGCCGAGGCCGGCACCATCCCGGCCGACGAGCTGGAGACCTACGGCTCGGACGACTCCCGGCTGCCGATGTCGGCGATGGCCTCCTACACCCCCGGTGTGGAGATCTCCGGCGGTTCCCTGGGCCACGGGCTGCCCGTGGCCACCGGGATGGCGCTCGGGCTGCGCCGGCTCGGCAATCCGGCGCGGGTGGTCAACCTGCTCTCCGACGGCGAGCTGGACGAGGGCTCGACCTGGGAGGCGGCGCTGGCCTGCGCTCACCACGGCTTGGACAACGTCACCGCGATCGTCGACGTCAACGCGCTGCAGGCCGACGGCCCCACGGCCGGCGTGCTGCGCACCGAGCCGGTGACCGACAAGTGGCGGGCCTTCGGCTGGCACGCCCTGCGGGTGGACGGCAACGACGTCGCCGCGCTCGTCGACGCCTTCGACGAGCTGCGGGCGCACCGGGGCTCGCCCGGGGTGCTGATCTGCGACACCCGCATCGGCTGCGGGGTGCCGCTGCTCGAGGGCCGGGAGAAGGCCCACTTCATGCGGGTGGAGGAGCACGAGTGGCAGCTCGCCCGCGACCAGCTGCAGGAGGGGATGACCCGATGACCAGCACCACGCCGAAGAAGAGGCTCACCACCTCGGCGATGATCGCCTCGTTCGCCGACCCCGGTCAGCGCACCGCCAGCGCCCCGTTCGGGCACGCGCTCAACCGGCTGGCCGAGCAGCGGCCCGAGATCGTCGGGCTGTCGGCGGACCTCGCCAAGTACACCGACATGCACGTGTTCCGCGACGCCCATCCAGACCGCTTCTTCCAGATGGGCATGGCCGAGCAGTCGTTGCTGGGGACGGCGGCCGGGCTGGCGGAGGTCGGCCTGGTGCCCTTCGCCTCCACCTACTCGGTGTTCGCCACGCGGCGGGCGTACGACTTCCTCTGCCTGGACATCGCCGAGCCGAACCTGAACGTCAACGTCGTCGGCGCCCTGCCCGGGCTGACCACCGGGTACGGGCCCAGCCACCAGGCCACCGAGGACCTGGCGATCCTCCGCGGCTGCCCGAACCTGACCATCGTCGACCCGTGCGACTCGGTCGACATCGAGCAGGCCGTGCCGGCGCTGGCCGACGCACCCGGCCCCACCTACCTCCGCCTGCTGCGGGGCGCGGTGCCGACCGTGCTGGATGAGTACGACTACCGGTTCGAGCTGGGCAAGGCCGCCGAGCTGCGCACCGGCCGGGACGTCGTCCTCATCTCCACCGGGCTGATGACCATGCGAGCGCTGCAGGCCGCGGCCCGGCTCGAGGCCGACCACGTGGACGTCGCCGTCCTGCACGTGCCGACCATCAAGCCGCTGGACACCGAGGCCATCCTGCGGGCCGCGCGCACCGACCGGCTGGTGGTCACGCTGGAGAACCACACCGTCGTCGGCGGCCTCGCCGAGTCGGTCGCCTCGACCCTGGCCTTCGCCGGGGTGGGCACCCGCGTGGTGCCCATCGCCCTGCCCGACGAGTTCCTCGCCGCCGGCGCCCTGCCCACCCTGCACGACCGCTACGGACTGTCCACCGACGCCGTCGTCGCGCGGGTCCGGGCCGAGCTCGGCGGGGACGCCGGGCGCCGCCCGCAGGCTTCCCCGCACGTCGCAGCAGCTCCCGCCGACCCCACCCCCGCCACCGCCTGACCCCTGGAGGAACCCCCATGTCCGTCTCCGACAAGACCGTCGTCATCACCGGCGCCGGCTCCAAGCGCGGCATCGGCCGCGCCACCGCCCACACCCTCGCCGCCGCCGGCTGGAACGTCGCGATCCTCGACCTCGACGAGGCCAGCGCCAAGGACGCCGCCCACGAGGTGGCCGAGCGCAACCGCGTGCAGGCGGTCGGCGTCGGCTGCGACATCACCGACGAGGCCTCGGTGGCGGCCGCGCTCGCCGTCCTCGACGGCGCGCTGCCTCCCGTCGGCGCCCTGGTGAACAACGCCGGCATCACCTCGCCGACCCCCTTCCTGGAGGTCGGCGGCGAGGAGTGGGACCGCATCTTCGCCGTCAACGTGCGCGGCGCGTTCAACGTGACCCAGCCGCTCGCGGCCGGCATGGCCGAGCGCGGCTTCGGCCGCATCGTCTTCCTCTCCTCGGTCTCGGCCGAGCGGGGCGGCGGGGTGTTCGGCGGGGTGGCCTACTCCGCGGCGAAGGCCGCCGAGCTCGGCTTCACCCGCGCCCTGGCCCGCGAGCTGGGGCCGCGCGGGATCACCGTGAACGCCGTCGCCCCCGGGCTCATCGACACCGACATCACCGGCGGCGCCCTGGAGGGGGAGCGCAAGGCACAGCTGGTCGCCGGGATCCCGGTGGGCCGCAACGGCCGGGTGAACGACGTCGCCGACCTCATCACCTACCTGTGCCGCGAGGAGACCGGGTACATCACCGGCGCCACCTACGACGTCAACGGCGGCTCGCACATCCATTGAGGACGCCTCTGCCCCCGCCACTCGCAGGCTCGCGGCGGGACCCTGCAGAGGGGCCGTTCCAGGCCCTCGCAGGGCTCGGCGTGGGCCCCTGAAAGGCCGCCGTTCCAGCCCCTCACCGGCGCGGCCCGTCTCCCTCGGGAGGCGGGCCGCGCCGGTGCGCGTCCCCTCAGGTGCCGGCCGGCCCAGGGGCGTTGACCAGGCGGGCGGCGAGGGTGTGCGCGGCGTCGGTGGCGCACCGGCGGAAGAGGGCGTCGTCCCCGGTGCACAGCCAGTTCACCGACGCCCCGAAGAGCAGGCCGAGCAGCGACTCCGCCAGCACGTCGACGTCCCCGGACCACGTGCCGCCGGACGCCTCGGCCACCCGGTGCAGCAGGTCGAGGACGTCGGAGCGGTACTGCTCGGTGGCCTCCTTCGCCGCGGCCCGCAGCTCGTCGTCCCGGCCGCCCATCATGGTGAGCTCCTGGAGCACCATCTCCGCGCCGGGGGCGGCGATGACGCTGTCGACGTAGCCCACCAGGGCGCGGGTGAGGACCTCGGCGGGGGTGCCCCCCGCCTCCACCGCGCGCCTGAGCAGCGCCGTGGCCCGCTCGCGGTCGGCCTGGAAGACCGCGCGCACCAGCTCGGACTTGGAGCCGAACGCGTAGTGCACGGCGCCCAGCGGGACGCCGGCCTCGCGTGCGACCGCCCGGGTGGTCAGCGACCAGGCCCCCTCCCGCTGCATCACCCGCATGGCGGCCGCCACGAGCTGGGCCCGGCGCTGCTCGACGGGCAGGTGGGGGCGCTTCCCGGCCGTCACCGCGACATGGTCTCCCGCACCGCGGCCGGGGGCGCGGCGGGCGCCGACGGCGCGCCGGCCCCCGCGGTGCCGCGCAGGAGGAGGACGGCCTGCGCCGCCACGGACGCGGCGACCAGGGCCGCGACGACCAGGACGACGTCCATGCCCGCGACGAAGGCCCGCCCGGCCTCGGCCAGGAAGGACGCCGCGACCTCCGGCGGCAGGCCTGCGGCGACCTCGGCCGCGCCGCCCAGGGTCTCGCGGGCCTCCTCGACGGCCTGGGCGGGAACGCCGGCGACCCCATCCAGGCGTGCGGCGTACACCGACAGCCCGACGGTGCCCAGCACCGCCGTCCCCATGGCACCGCCGAACTCGTAGGCGGTCTCGGAGACCGAGGCCGCCGCGCCGGCCCGCTCGGGGGGTGCCGTGGCGAGGATGACGTCATTGGTCAGCGCCTCGGCCGCCCCGACGCCCGCGCCGATCAGCACGCTGGCCACGACGAGCACCACCCGGTCGCCGTCCACCCCGAGCACCGTGCCGACAGCCAGGCCGGCCGCGGCCAGCGCCGTCCCCCCGCCGATGACCCAGCGCAGGTGCAGGTGGCGGGCCAGCCAGGGGGCGGCCAGCGACCCGCCGATCGTCGCTCCCGCGAGCGGCGCCATCCACAGGCCGGCGACCAGCGGGCTCATGCCCAGCACGAGCATCAGGTACTGGGGCAGGAAGAACATCAACCCCAGCAGGGCGAACACCGTCAGCAGGTTCGTCGTCACCGCGACGGAGAAGGCCCGGTGCCGGAACAGCCGCAGGTCCAGCAGCGGCTCGGCCAGGCGGCGCTGCCTGCGGACGAAGACCCACAGCAGGCCCAGGCCGACCGCCAGCGCCGCCACCGCCGGCGCGTGCACGCCCTCGGCGGCGGCCGTCTTGAGCGCGTAGACGACGGGCAGGACGCCGGCGATCGACAGGACGGCGGACAGCAGGTCGAACGGGCCCGGCCGCGGGTTGCGGGACTCGGGGAGCAGCGCCAGGGCACCGACCAGCAGCAGGACCATGACCGGGGTGTTCACCAGGAACACCGAGCCCCACCAGAAGTGCTCGAGCAGGAACCCGCCGACGATCGGACCGAGCGCCGCGCCGCCCGAGAACGCGGCCGCCCACGCGGCGATGGCCAGGCGTCGCTCGCGGTCGTCGGGGAACACCGAGCGCAGCAGCGCCAGGGTCGAGGGCATCAGCGTCGCCCCGCCGAGGCCGAGCAGCGCCCGGGCGGCGATGAGCACCCCGGGAGTGGTGGAGAAGGCGGCGACCACCGAGGCGGCCCCGAAGGCGACCGCGCCGGCCATGAGCAGCCGGCGGCGCCCGATGCGGTCGCCGAGGTTCCCCATGAGCACGAGCAGGCCGGCGAGCAGGAAGGAGTAGATGTCGACGATCCACAGCAGCTCGGTCGACGTGGGGCCCAGGTCGGCGGTCAGGGCGGGGACGGCGAAACCGAGCACCGTCATGTCGATGCTGATGAGCAGGACCGGCAGCGCCAGGACCACCAGGGCGGACCAGCGACGGAGCGGGGTCACGGGATTCCTCGGGACGGGGTGGCAGGGACGCCGGCAACCGGCCGGCGGACCCATCCTGCCACGGTCTTGGTCAAATGACCAAGACTCGGGCACCCCGCCGTGCGGCGCGAGTGGTCCCGGTGCGCGTCGCGGACCACGATGGGCCCGTGGACGACCTCTCCAGCCCTGCTCCCGCAGCCGGTGCCGCCGTGCGGTGCGGGTCGTGACTCCCGAGCGCCGCACCGCGGTGGTGACCGGAGCCGGCTCCGGACTCGGCCGCGCCATCGCCCGGGCGCTGCTGGCCGACGGCTGGGCCGTGGCGCTGCTGGGTCGCACCCGTCCCGCGCTGGAGGAGACGGCCGCGGCGGGGGACGGCGTCCTGGTGCTGCCCACCGACGTCGCGGACGAGCAGCAGGTGGACGCGGCGTTCGGTGCCGTCCGGGACACCTGGGGCCGGCTCGACCTGCTGGTCAACAACGCCGGCACCTTCGGTCCGGCCGGCGAGGTGGACGAGGTCGCGGTCGTCGACTGGCGGGCGACCCTGGAGGTCAACGTGACCGGCGTCTTCCTCTGCGCCCGCGCCGCCGTCCGGCTGATGAAGGCGCAGGACCCGTCCGGCGGGCGGATCGTCAACAACGGCTCGATCTCCGCGCACGTGCCGCGGCCGGGGAGCGTCGCCTACACCGCCACCAAGCACGCCGTCACCGGCCTGACCAAGGCGATCGCGCTGGACGGCCGAGCGCACCGGATCGTCTGCGGGCAGATCGACATCGGCAACGCCGCCACCGAGATGACCGCCGGGATCGCGCACGGGTCCCGCCAGGCCGACGGGTCCGTCCGGCCCGAGCCCACCTTCGACCCGGCGCACGTCGCCGACGCGGTGGTGCAGATGGCGCGGCTGCCGCTGGAGGTCAGCGTCCCGTTCACCACGATGTTGGCCACCGGCATGCCGTACCTCGGGCGGGGCTGAGGGGACCCGGGTGCGCTTCGCCGTCAACACCTCCCTCCTCTTCGGCGACCTGCCGCTCGAGCGCCGGCCGCAGGCCGCCCGGGACGCCGGGTTCACCGCGGTCGAGTCGTGGTGGCCCTTCGACGCGACGACGCCCGCCGACCGGGAGGTGGAGGCGTTCGCCCGGTCGGTCGAGGACGCCGGGGTGCGGCTGGTCGCGCTCAACTTCCCGGCCGGGGCCATGGCCGACGGCGAGCGCGGGCTGGTGTCGCTGCCCGGCCGGGAGGCGGAGTGGCGCGACGCGGTCGCCGCCACGGTCGGCATCGGGGAGCGGCTGGGCGTGCGGCTGTTCAACGCGCTGTACGGCAACCGGGCCGACGGCGTCGCCCCCGCCGCGCAGGACGCGCTCGCCGTCGAGCACCTGGCCCTCGCCGGGCGGGCGGCGGCGGGGATCGGCGGCACGGTGCTCCTCGAGCCGCTCAGCGGGGCGCCCCGGTACCCGCTGCGACGGGCGGAGGAGGCGCTGGCCGTCGTCGACCGGGTGGCCGCGGAGACCGGGGTGCGCGCGCTGGGCCTGCTGCTCGACCTCTACCACCTCGCGGTCAACGGCGAGGACCTCGACCGGGCGGTCGCCGTCCACGGCCCCCGGGTCGCGCACGTGCAGGTCGCCGACGCCCCCGGGCGGGGCGCGCCGGGTACCGGAGAGCTCGACCTCCCGCGGCACCTGCGCCGGCTCGAGGACGCCGGCTACACCGGCTGGACCGCCCTCGAGCACCTGCCGGGGGACGGCGACCCGTTCGCCTGGCTGCCCCGGGAGCGCCGCGCCGCCGGCTGATCCGGCGACGGTGGCGTGCCAGGTCGGTGCGCGGGCGCCCCTCCGGGTGGACGGACCGGCACTGGTCCGGGAGGCGTCGGATCTCGCAGATTCGGCGTCGACACCGCCCACGTCCCGAGGAGGACGCATGACCAGCCCCTACTGGGTCGCCGGGGAGCCCCGGACCGGCACCGACGTCGTGTCCGTGCGCTCGCCGTTCGACGGCGCCGAGGCCGGCCGGACGACGAACGCCACCGCCGAGGACGTCGAGGCCGCGGTGTCGGCCGCGCACTCCGCCCGCGCCGCCTGCGCCGCGCTGCCCGCCCACGCCCGGGCCGCCGCCCTCGACCACGTGTCCCGGCGGCTGGCCGAGCGCAGCGAGGAGGTCGCCGCGCTCATCACCGCCGAGTCGGGCAAGCCGCTCAAGTGGGCCCGCCTGGAGGTCGCCCGGGCGGTGTCGACGTTCCGCTGGGGCGCGGAGGAGGCGCGGCGCTGGTCGGGCAGCCTGCAGCGGCTGGACACCGACCCGGCCGCGACCGGGCGGATGGCGCTGGTGCGGCGCGTCCCGCGCGGCCCGGTGCTGGGCATCGCGCCGTTCAACTTCCCGCTCAACCTGGTGGCCCACAAGGTCGCGCCCGCGATCGCCGCGGGGGCGCCGATCGTGCTCAAGCCCGCGCCCGCCACGCCGCTGACCGCGCTGCTGCTCGGCGAGATCCTCGCCGAGACCGACCTGCCGGCCGGCGCCTGGTCGGTGCTGCCGGTGCCGAACGAGGTCGCGGCAGCGCTGGTGCAGGACCCGCGGCTGCCGGTCGTCTCCTTCACCGGGTCGGTGCCGGTCGGCTGGTCGATCCGCGAGTCGGCGCCCCGCAAGCACGTCACCCTCGAGCTCGGTGGCAACGCGGCGGCGATCGTCGCCCCCGACCAGGACGACGCGGCGCTGGACCGGGCGGCCTCCCGCATCGCGACGTTCGCGATGTACCAGGCCGGGCAGTCCTGCATCTCGGTGCAGCGGGTGTTCGCCCACCGCGCCGTCGCCGACGCGCTGACCGACCGGGTCGTCGAGGCCGTGGGCAAGCTGGTCACCGGCGACCCGACCGACGACGCCACCGACGTCGGCCCGCTGATCGACGAGCAGGCCGCCCGGCGGGTGGAGAGCTGGGTCGACGAGGCGGTGGCCGCGGGCGCGCGCGTCCTCACCGGCGGCACCCGGGACGGCGCCTCCTACGCGCCCACCGTGCTCACCGACGTCCCGGCCGACGCGAAGGTGTCCTGCGAGGAGGTCTTCGGCCCGGTCGTCGTCCTGGACACCGTGGACTCGGTCGACGAGGCGTTCGCGCGGGTCAACGACAGCCGGTTCGGGCTGCAGGCCGGCGTCTTCACCCGCGACCTGCAGGTGGCCTTCCGCGCCGCGCAGGTGCTCGAGGTCGGGGGTGTGGTGGTCGGCGACGTGCCGAGCTTCCGCGCCGACCAGATGCCCTACGGCGGGGTGAAGGACTCCGGCACCGGCCGCGAGGGCGTGCACGCCGCGATGGAGGACCTCACTGAGGAGCGCGTGCTCGTCCTCACCGGCATCGACGTGTAGGACGCCGCAGGATCTCCGGCCGCTCCTGACGACCTCGGGGCGGCCGGGGGGGGGGGGGGGGGGGGGGGGGGGGGGGGGGGGGGGGGGGGGGGGGGGGGGGGGGGGGGGCGGGGGGCGTCTGGCACTGCGGGTCGGCCTT
>NZ_JBJGYN010000058.1:0-26300 GCF_054050015.1 Geodermatophilus sp. SYSU D01176
GTATCACCGCCGCCGCCGGCAACGCCGACTCGGCCGACTCACGCCCGTCGAGTACGAGACACTCACCCACGCCGCAGCAGCGGCCTAACCCCTACCGGAACGAGTCAACCGGACTGGGGGCAGTCCCTTTGATCTCGCGGCCGGTCTTGCCCTCGGCTCGTCGCCGGTCGGCGTAGGCGCGGGTGCGCGGATCGCGTGGCAGGCGGCTGAGGGTCACCGTGTGCAGGACACGGTTGAGCTGGCGGTCGCCGGAGCGGTTGAGCCGATAGCGCACCGTCTTGCCCTAAGAGGCGGGGATGGGTGCAGCGCCGGCGAGCATGGCAAAGGCGGCGTCGTGACGGCAGCGACCGGGATGTGACCAGGCGGTCAGGACCGTCTCAGCCACGATCGGCCCTACGCCGACCAGCTCCAGCAGGTCCGGCCGCAGGAGCGCACGATGGTGCGGATGGCCCGCTCGTGCCCGGCCGCCTCGGTCTCCAGGGCGCGGATGCGGCGGGCCAGAGCGCGGAGCACGGTCAGTGCGGTGACGACATCGACGTCGCCGTTGCCGGTGGCCGGGCGCAGTCGGGCCGCGGTGGCAATCATGGACCGGGTGGTCTGACCGCGGAAGCGTGCCCGAACCACCTCCGGGGCGGTGATGACCATCGCCAGCAGCTGCCGCTGGGCGGCGGTGCCGGCCTCGACCGCGGCGCGCCGTGCGGTCAGGTGCATCTGCAGCGCCGCCCGCTCGGCGCCGGTCTTGGGCTAGGCCAGATGCGTACGGGCCAGCGCGTCGCGGGCGGCGCGTTCGGCGTCGATCGGGTCGGACTTCGCTCCGGCCCGCCGCGCCGGTCGCTTGGGCCGGTCCAGCTCGACGACCAGCTCTCCCGCGTCGCCTAGGTGCCGCGCCAGGCCGACGCCGTAGCCGCCGGTGCCCTCCATCGCCCAGGCCTGCAGCCCGGAGTGCTGCTCGGCCAACGCCGACAGCTGGGCGTAGCCGTCGGGATCGGTGGGCACCGTCGCCCGGGCCAGCACGCCGCCGGTGCGGGCATCGACGACCGCGGCGGTGTGCGTCTGGCTGTGGGTGTCGACGCCGATGACGACCTCGACCAGCTCTGCCAGCATGGCCATGCGTTCTCTCCTCACCGTGGGGACGCAGCAGGTCCCGGTCCGGTGCGGAGATGGCAGGACTGTGATGAGACACGTCAGCGGCTACTGACGGTCAAGCTCTTGATCAGGCCAACGTCTCCGGCCGGGCCGGTGCCGGCAGCAGCAGGCGGACAAGTCGCCTCGAGGGCATGAAGCCAGTCAGTGCATCAGTCACGCCCGCTGCTGCCGACGGCCAGTCCACCATCAACGAGCTGGCCCGGCCATGCTCACAGTCAGTGCAGAGCCTCACTGAACCCGGCACGGAACAAGGGGCTGGCCAGTAGTGCCCGCCGGTCTCGGTCAGTTTCCCCGCCGCCTGGGTCACATGCGATCGCCCTGTGGCCAGTAGCCCCTGATGTGGCGTTCACTGCGGCCGGCTGGTGCGGCGGGCAGGAGCATCGTCATCGAGCAAGAGGCGGCCGCTGCTGGCGGCCTGAGTCAGGTACAGCGTGGCCGGATGGTCGGGGCCGAGCGCCCGGCGGCTGCGCTGCAGCGTGTCCTCGCCGAGTACGCGGGCCGGCTCGGCCTCGCCCAGCTGGGCCAGGGCGACGGTCAGGGCGGCCGCCGTCCACAGGGTGGTGGGATGGTCGGGGCCGAGCGCCCGGCGGCTGCGCTGCAGCGTGTCCTCGCCGAGTACGCGGGCCGGCTCGGCCTCGCCCAGCAGGACCAGGGCGTGAATCAGAGCGGCCGCCGCCGTCAGCGTGATGACGTGGTCGGGGCCGAGGACCTGGCGGCAGCGCGGCAGGGTGTCCCGGCCCAGCGCGCGGGCCGGCTCGGCCTCGCCGACCTGGACCAGCGCGACGGTGAGCGCGGCCGCTGCCCACAGGGTGGTCCGGGCACTTGCATCGAGCACCCGGTGGCAGCGCTGCAGCGTGTCCTGGGCCAGGGTGCGGGCCGACTGCGCGTCGCCCAACTGAATCAGCGCAAGGGTCAGGCTGGTCGCGGCGGTGAGGGTGTCGGGGTGGTCGGGGCCGAGGACCATCCGCCAGCGGTCGAGCAGCTGTTCGCAGACGGCCCGGCTGCCCTGGCTGTCTCCCTTGGCCTGCAGATACCGGGTGGTGTCCAGGACCAGTTGCCGGCCGGCGGGAAAGGAGTCACCCAGCGGGCCGATTGCCAGTACATGCGGGGCGAGCTGGGCGAAGACGGACCGGCTGGCCAGATTTGCCGGGTCGCCGGGGGAGGCGGCGGCCAGCAGCGCCACCACCAGCTCGGCAGTCGCTTGCTGGCGGTCCGGAAGCAGCCGGTGGCGGATCACCGCCTGCACCAGCCGATGCACCTGGAGGCCGTCACAGTGGCGGCGGGCCAGGGAGTAACCCACCAGCACGCCGACGGTGTCGGCCAGCGCGTCGGGATCGGCGGCGATGCTGCGCAGCGGCTCCTCCAGCAGCTCGGCGTGCTCGCTGAACAGACACAGCGGGATGGGTTCGGGAGCGAGGAAGGCGGCTATCTCCAGCAGCTGCACCGCGGCCGGCTCCTCGCATCTGAGTCGGTCCAGCGACAACGCCCAGGCGGTGTCGAGCCGACCGGAATAGCCGACCACTTCACCACGGGTAAGCAGGTCCGCTCGTCGGGTGCGGAAGCGGCGCAGGTAATCCGCCGCCGGCAGGTCGGTCTGCTCCAGATAGCCGGCCGCTTGCGCGGCGGCCAGCGGCAAGTCGCCCATCTCGGCGGCGAGCTTGTCGGCCAGCTCCTCGCCCAGCGCCGGAATCCGGGCCCGCAGCAGCGCCACCGTCTCCGCCCGGGCCAGCACGTCGACCTCCAGCCGGCCGCCAAGGGCTCCCCAGCCGGGATAGCGGGAGGTGATCAGCACATGCCCCACCCCGCCGGGCTGAAAGTTGGCGACATCGGCCGGCCGCGCGGCGTTGTCGAAGACCAGCAGCCACCGGCCCCGGCCGCGCAGCTTCACGAGCAACCGCTCCACGGTGTCGGTCACCGTGGGCCCGGCCGACAGTCCGAGCCGGACGGCTAGCGCGGCGAGCTGGTCGGGGATCAGCACCGGCTGTTCGGCGTCGATCCACCACACCAGGTCGTAGTCGGCGGCGAACCGGTGGGCGTACTCGATCGCCAGCTGGGTCTTGCCCACCCCGCCCAGCCCATACAGCGCCTGCACCACCAGCGTCGCCTCCCCGGCGCCCAGCCGCCGCCGCAGCTCGGTGAGCATGTCCTCCCGGCCGGTGAAGTACGGATTGCGGGCCGGCACCCGCCACACTCGCGACAGCGACACGGCGGCCGCAGCCTGCGGTGTCTCGGCGGCGGATGAGGGTGCCGCATCGGCCGAACCGCGAAGGGTGGAGCTGTGGGGGGATGGGGTCCAGTCCAGGCTCGGGTCGTGGGTGAGGATGGCGGCCTCGAGCTCGCGCAGCGCCCGGCCGGGGTCTATGCCAAGCTCCTCGGCCAGGAGGTGGTGGGCCCGCCGGTAGGCCTCCAGCGCCTCGGCCTGTCGGCCGCAGCGGTACAGGCTGAGCATAAGCAGCCGGTGAAGCCCCTCGTGCAGCGGATGTCGAGTGATCAGGGTCTCCAGCTCGCCCACCAGCTCGTGGTGCCGCCCCAGGGCCAGCTCGGCCTCCAGATAGGCCTCCACGGCGGCGAGGTGCTGCTCCAGCCGCGGCGCCTCGGCCTCCGCGAAGGGTAAATCGGCGAACTCTGCCAGCGGCTGCCCGCGCCACAGGGCCAGCGCCTCGCGCAGCAGGCTTGCGGCCCGGGCCGGCGCCGCGGGCAGCCCCTGCGTCCCCTCGCGGGCCAACCGTTCAAAGCGACGCAGGTCCAGCCGCTCGGGGTCGAGCTCCAACAGATAACCAGGGCTACGCCGCAGCAGCACCGCCGCACCCTCTCTATCGGGCTCCTTCGCGGCCTGCAGGGCCTTGCGCAGCCGTGACACGTACACATGCACCGTGTTCCTGGCGCCCGCCGGCGCCCGCTCCCCCCACAGCCCCTCAACCAGGGAATCGGTGGAGACGACTTCGTTGAGGTGAAGTGCCAGCATCGCCAGCACAGCGCGTTGCTTGACACCTCCCACCTCGAGCAGCCCACCCGGCCCCCAGACCTCCAGCGGTCCCAGGACCTTGATCTCCATGCCGCGTTCCTTCATCTGAGCGAGCTCACCAAGCCGCTTTGGTCACCTCACCCGCCCCGGGTCAGGGGGATGGCTGACGCGGGGCGCGGCGATCACGACTGAGCGTCCCTGCCTGCCGCCGTCGGTTCAAGGCGTTTCAGCTCCCGTTCAGAACTCCTTCAGCCCCCACCGCCAGCCTTGGAGTGACTCCTCAACCGACGTGAGTTCTCGTCCCGGAGTACCGCTATCCACATCCCGTGCTGACGCCCTCAGGGACGTCTAGCGACTCGCTACAAACGGAACCGATTGGTAACGCCATGGGCACACGGACCTACCTCAGTGCGGTAACCGGCTGCGGCAACGCGATGCTGCTGGAGCGGGCGGCACAGGGTGAGCAGTCGGCGTGGAACGAACTGGTCGACAAGTATGACGCCTTCGTCCGCTCGGTGGCCGGGTCGTTTCGCCTGCAGCCGGCAGACGTCCACGACGTCGCTCAGACGACCTGGCTGCGTCTCGTGCAGCACTTGCACACCATTCGTGACCCAGAGCGGCTCGCGGGGTGGCTCGCGATGACTGCCTCACGTCAGTCCCTGTCCCTCCTCCGCAGGGCGTCCCGATGCGACCTGGTGGCCATGGTCGACGAGACGCCGGACCTCGATCCGGCAGTCGATGCGCCAGAGAACGCTGCAAATCGGGACGCAGCACGCGACCTCTGGGCTGCCGTGGCTGAGCTTTCACCCCGGCAACGGAATCTCCTCATCGCGTTGTTCCGTGACGAGCTGGACTCCTACGCCGATGTCGCAGCCAAGTGCGCGATGCCGATCGGGAGCATCGGCCCGACCCGGGCACGGGCACTCTTCCGCCTGAAGCGCAAGCTCGCCGACCGAGGCCTGGGTCCTGATGACCTGTGACGACCCATTGACCCGAATAGTCCTGCGTCATCCCGCAGCGACGGTACTCCTGACCCAGCACCGCGGCAGCAGTCCTCGCCTGGAAGCCCACACTCCTCGAAGGACCGATTCTTCGATGTCCGTTCCAACTCCATGCACTCGACACGCTCGACACACCTGGATGGCCTATTGCCCGGCGTGCACCGCCTGGCACCTGGCCATCGAGATCGCGCGCCGCGACGGCAAGGACCCACGCCCACCGTCGTCATCCGCTACGCACCACCGGTCCAGCCCTCCGCTAGCCACAATTCCTGCCGACGCTTTCATCGGCCTCGCCGCCTGACCGGCTTCTCACTCATCGCGGACAACCCAGGCCGGCTCACCGCACTCCCCCGCCGATCCCCCATCACGTGACGACGCCTCCGGAGCACAGTCATGACCGCCATCCACACCAGTCTTGCCGAGGAACTCCGGCAAGAGTTCTGCCAAGTGGGCGCGCAGCTCGCCCGAGCGCGCGCTCGTCAAGCCCATAAGGACACAACACCCAACCGCGCCGCCGTCGCAGAATGTCGCACCCAGATCGACGCAATTCTGGACATGCACCTCGATATCCGAAGCCTGTGACAATGAGCACAGCACAGGCCATCTCGCCAGGAGACGGTCCACGTCCGCGTCGACACACACGCATGACGCACTCAGAGCTTGTCTCACTCGACGGACGCGGACGCTCTCTGAACCTAAGACAGCAATCAGCAGCGTTGAGGGAAGGACGGCTCATTGACGAATCAACAGTGCTGGAGTCATTGAGCTGCGCGACGGCAGCACGGTGGGTCGCCGACCACCGGGTACAGCAGGATCAGGACTTCCCCTGCTGAGCGCACCTAGGCGAGCCGTCAATGGGATGCGTTGCGCCCACGAAGCAGACAAACGTCCGGCTGCGACTTCACGCAAGTTCGTACGCTCATTGCGCCCAGCACCGGCTTTCGGCCGTCGCTGACCCTATACCCAGCGCGCTACGAATCGGAACACAGGGAAAGGTCTCCACCGACCTCTCGGACGGATGGCGGTCGTGCGATGTTGATGCAGAACAGCAAGACGTGGGGCCCCCCTCCAGGGCAGCTGACCGCGGGAGACGACAAGAAGCGCGGAAGCACCGACCTCGGCGGGGAGCGTCGTGCTGATGCGCGGATCGCGCTGATCGCCGACTATGCGCTCTTCCGGGAGGGTCTGCGCGAGATGCTCGCCAATGTCGATGACTTCACGGTGGTCGCCGAGGCCGATGACGCGGGTCGGGCCGTCGCCGTCGTCAGTCGGTACCGACCGGACGTCGTGCTCCTTGACGTGCAGACCACCGACATTGATGTCACGGCGACGGTCCGGAGCATCCGTCAGCATTCCCTCGAGCCGAGGATCATCATCCTGGCCGTCCACGAGGACGCGAATCTCCTGCATCGTCTCCTAGCGCTCGGCATCGATGGTTATCTGATCAAGAAGACGACTCGCCAGCAGCTCGTCGCCGCGATCCGCAGCAGCCTCGACCGGGACGACGCGGTCATGGTGTCCGTCCCGCGAGTAGCCGTCACCGGCCGCGCAGCTGCCGGGGAGCCTGCTTCCGCTTCACTCCTGTCCCGACGTGAGCTCGAGGTGCTACGCCTCGTCGGTCACGCGTTTACCAACGCCCAGATCGCACGGCGCCTCTCTCTCACCGAAGCGACCGTCAAGCGACATCTGTACAACGTCTTCAACAAGTTGGGGGCGGTGTCGCGGATCGATGCCCTCAATAGGGCGATCGCCGCTGGTCTGCTTCCCTCGCCGGAGCCCAGCAGGCCCGTCCTTGCGCCTGCCCGCCGTGCCCCGTTGCCAAGTCCTTCGCTGCCACCGACTAGCGCCGCGGGCCGTCCTCCCTCGGATGACTCACCGTTCGGCTCGCGCTCACCGGCGCCACGAGGGCGCAGCCTTCATCCGGCGGCACCCCGTTCTGGTGCAGCACGATCCCGGCAGGTGTGATGGCCTGCCGAGCACAGCTCTGAGCAAGCAGAGGAGCGCAAGGCGTCGATCGCGCCAGTAACAGTCGCACGCCGGGACGGTGCCGGGCCCCGAGACTCCGGGCCGCGAGCCCTTGATCCCAGGCGGTGGGTACACGTGGACGGAGGGGAGCGGCCACCCGCCGGGCCGTCACGTATCCCGGCAACGGGCGGCCGCGGCCTCCTCACAGCGGTTTTCAGGTGGGTTGGAGGAGGAGGTAGCCGGCGTAGGTCAACCAGCCGGCGGCGTCGGCGGGGTGACCGCCTCCAGAGCGGCGGCGATTGCGGCCTCCAGCGCCTGGTGGGTGCGCGCACCGGCCGCTTTGACCCGGGCCTTGATCTTGCTGAAGGCCTCCTCGACCGGCGAGAGGTCCAGCGAGTAGGCGGGCAGAAAGACCAGCTCGCAGCCGGCGGCGTGCACCAGCTCGGCCATCCGCTCGGGCTTGTGCGCGCCGACGTGGTCGACCACTACCAGCTGCCCCGGGCGCAGCGCCCGCTCCAGATAGGCGGCGAACACCGCCGCGGTGGTGCCGCCCTCGACGGTCATCGCCGGGCTCATGCCGGTCAGCGACAGCCCGGCCAGCAGGGTGGTCACCGGCCCGCGGTTGCGCGGCACCGCACCCCGGCCCGGGCGCCGCGCACCGCGCGGGCCCGGCGGCGGGTCATCGAGGTGTGCGTGCCGCACTCGTCGACGAACACCAGCCGCGCCAGATCCACCGCGCCCATCGCCGTCCGCCACCGGGCGCGCGCGGTCTCGTCGCGCTCGGTGGCGCTCAGCCTTCTTGCTTCAGCGGCCGGCCGGCGCGCCGCCGGCGCCCGCGGGGGGTCAGCGCCGCCCCGGCCGCGGCGGCCGGCAGGCCGGCGAGCGCCCGGCACATCGTCGCCAGCGACACCGGCAGTCCGGTCTGGTCGGCGAACGCCGCGGCGTGCTCGGGCAGGGTGGCATCGACGGCCACCTCCAGTCGGGCCGGCAGCCAGGCCTGCAGCCGAGCCCTCTTGACCGGCGGCGGCCCGTGCCGCTGCGCCGTCGGCCCCGGACTGCCGGTCGTCCGCCGGCGCGCCAGATACCGCTCGACCGAGGTCACCGACACGGTGAACCGCTCCGCCGCCTGCTGCTGGGTAATCCCCGCGTCGACCGCGGCGATCACCCGCTCACGCACATCCATCGACAGCCCGACCATGTCCCAGCGTCTCACCGCCAGGCAACCGGCAAACCGCTGTCAGGTCACCATGGCCGGTGACAGCGCCTCCTGCGAAGCCTTGCGCGAGATCTCTTCGTCGCTGTGGGCGATCCGGTCCGTTGCGAGCCGTAACAGCGGTGGCGCCATCAGCGACGTTACGAGGGCGACGAGCACCACGATGGTGTACATCGCGGTATCGAGGACGCCCAGCCGCAGTCCGGCCATCGCGACGATGACCTCGATGACGCCGCGGGCGTTCATTCCCGCCCCAATGGCGACACCCTCCCAGTTGCTGAGCCGGCTGAGCCGGGCCCCGATGTAGGCGCCGGCGAACTTCCCGACTATCGCGACCACGAGCACCACGACCGCCGCGATCGTCACCTCGCGCTTTCCGAGCGCGGTGAGGTCCATGCGCAGTCCCGCGGTCGCCAGGAACAGCGGGGCCAGGACCGAGAGCACGACAGTCCTCAAGGGAGCGAGGCGCGACACGTCCTGCTGGCGCGCAGTGCCTATCAGCACCCCCACCACGAAGGCCCCGAACACCGGTTCCATGCCCAGGGCATGGGTGGTGGAGGCGCCGACCAGCACCAGGATGACCGCGGCGGCGATCGAGGGGCCCGGCTGGTCGGCGCGCCCCGTCAGCCTGAGCGTGCCCCGGACCATGGGCCCACCGACCACAGCCGCGAGGAGCGTGAAACCGAGGAGGTACGACACGGACACCGCGACGCTTCCGACACCGATTCCCACCGTCGCTGCGACCGAGGCCACCGAAAGCAGCAACCAGCCGACCGCGTCGTCGACCATGCTCGCCGCGAGGGTTAACTGGCCAACATCGCGGTGCAGCAGGCTCAGGTCCGAGAGGGTCTTCGAGATGACCGGGATGGCGGAGACGCACATGGCGACCCCGAGGAACAGGACGAAGACGCCGCGGCTCCCGTCGGCGGGCATGAAGTCGTGGGCAAGGACGAAGCCCAGTCCTATCCCCATGGCTAGCGGGAGCAGCAACCCGGCGAGGCTGATCCTGGCGACCGTCGCGCCGCGACGACGGACGGCGCGAAGATCCAGGTGACTGCCGGTGACGCCCACTAACAAGAGGACGCCGAGCTGACCGACCGCGTCGAGCATCCCCATCTGTCCGTGGTCAGCTGGCAGCAACCAGCGACTGACGTCCGGCGCGACGTGCCCCAGCAAGGAGGGACCCAGCAGCACCCCGGTGAGCAGTTCGCCGACCACCGCCGGGAGCTTGACCCGTTCGGCAAGCCGTCCCAGGCACAGGGCGACGAACAGCAGCACAGCGAGCTGCAGGAGAAAGATCAGAGTGGCATGTGCCGGCACGGGCGGTGGCGGCTCGGCGAGCATGGCCATGCGTGTCTCCGTTTCGGATAGCGGTCCGGCCCCGGGGCCCGGCCCCTGCAAAAGGGTGCGGGCCCCGGGGCCGGTGGTGACCAAGCAGCAGGCGGATGAGCCCCGTCGGCGAGGAGAGCGGCCAGCAGACCGCTGCCTCCTGCCACCCCACCGGTCCTGCCCATCGAGCCTCAAGTCCCGGAAGTCCCGGATGTCGCGGGGCCTGGCCTCACCAGCGACGTGCTGCCTAGCCCCGGACCGCACGGATGGCCACAGGGGCTGCAAGAGCCAGGCCGCGCGTCGCCCGCCCATCCGGGGACAGGCCAGCGGGATCTTCCGATCGCCAGCGCTAGGCCCTGTTTGAAGGTCGCGCAGCCAGATGTCGATGTCGCTGATCTGGACGGTGGCCTCGTAGCGGACGGCGAGCTTGTCGTAGCGGGTGGCGAAGCCACGGTGCTGTTTGTGCAGGTTGATGCCGCGCTCGACGGCATGCCGCTGCCGGTAGTGGTCCGGGTCGAACGTCGGCGGTCGGCCACCGGCCGAGCCCTTCTTCCGCCGGTTGGCCTGCTGGTCGGCCTTGACCGGAATCGTCGCCGGGATGCCGCGCCGGCGCAGATAGGCCCGGTTGGCGCGGGCCGGGTAGGCCTGGTCGGCCAGCACCCGGTCCGGGCGGGTGCGCGGCCGTCCCGGGCCGGACCGGTGCGGCACCCGGATCCTCTCGAGCACGGTCGTGAACTGGGGGCTGTCGGCGGCCTGCCCGGGCGTCACCGTCGTGGCCAGCGTCTTGCGTCCCTGCTCGACCGCCAGGTGCACCTTCGTCGACAGACCACCGCGGGAGCGGCCGAGGGCGTGATGGGCCGGCTCCCCGACGGGCGGCTCGGTCTGGTCCTCGGGATGGCGGCGGGCGCTGGCGGCGTGCTGATGCGCCCGGGTGATCGTGGAGTCCACCGACACCACCCACTCGATCAGCCCGGCCTCGGCACCGGCCGCCCGCAGGGCGGTGAGGATCGCCGCCCAGGTGCCAGCCAGCTGCCAGGCGCGGAACAGGCCGTAGATCGATTGCCAGGTGCCGTAGCGCTCGGGCACGTCGCGCGAGGGACAGCCGGTGCGGGTGCGAAAGCGGATGCCGTCCACGAGCTGGCGCAGGGTCCACTTCCGGGGTCTGCCAGCCTTTCGGCCGACCGGCAGCAGCGCCTGCAGGAGCGACGCCAGGATCGCCCACTGCTCGTCGGTCAGGTCATGGCGGGCACCGGCGGGTAGGGTGCCGTCCACGAGGTCTCCGTGGTGAGGGTCTTCTTGGTCATTGATCCCTCCACCGGAGACCTCGCCTTCGTTCCCGTCCCGACACGCCAGCCCCGGCCCGCGAGCGACTTCTTAAGCAGGGCCTAGCAGGCCGAGGCCGAGGGGACACGTGGCCCCAGAAGCTCCGGCGCGATCGCGGGCCGGGCCGGCGGTCCGACGCGCCGGGCACTGCCTTCAAACGGGCCGGACGGGGAACAGGCGCAGGGACGTGGTGGTGTGGAGCCACGACATCATCGCGCGGGCCCACACCGGCAGCGCGGTCAGCCCGTCGTTCTCCACCAGCGCCGGGTCGGTGAGCTGCACGTAGCGGCCACGGGTCATGAGGCCGCAGCCGTCGGCTGCGAGCACGTTGCGGACCCAGTCGGAGTTCGGGCCGTACGGGAGCGTGATCACGTAGGCCTCGCCGCTACGGAAGACCTTGACCGGAGTCCGGTACTCCTTTCCAGATCTACGGCCGAGGTGGTGGACGGTCCCGAAGCCCGGCAGCCTGGTCAGGATCGGACCGACGAGATGATTCGCGAAAACGCGGTTGAATCTGGCGACGCGTCTGCTGATGGCCATGGGCGCAGATCCCTTCAGTGTCCGGTAGATCGCCCGCGGAGCACGGGTACAGCCGGTCAGCCATCCCAGATGGGGTGCACGCGGCCTTCTTCCTGGAGCACACCGAAAACTCCCTGGAAAAAGATTAGTGGCTCCTGCCGGCGCGGGGCTCCGACCTCGATCACCTCGCCGACGACGATCCGGTGGTCTCCGCCGGGGTGCTCGTCGACGATCCGGCAGGCCAGATGGGCCAGTGCGTGACTGAGGACGGGGATTCCCGCCTCGCAGTTGCGGTACGCAACGTCCTGGGATGTACTGTTGCGTCCGGCGAACGCCCAGGCGAGCGACTCCTGCCACCCGGCCAGGAAGTTGACCGCGAAGGTCCCGGACTCACGCAGGGCTGCTCTGAGCCGTGATCGCTTGTGGATGCAGAACAGGATCAGCGGAGGGTCCAATGACAGCGACGTAAACGAGTTGATCGTCGTGCCCGTCGGTCCACTGGCTGCTTCGGTCGTGACGACGGCGACCCCGGTCACGAAGAGACCGCAGACGCGTCGCAGAGTTCCTGCTTCGATCGGACCCAACCTCTGCAATTCCTGCCCAGACAAGATCGTGCCCTTCGTTTCCGGATCAAGGTCGTGTCGCACTGGTCACAGCAACTTCCGAGCACGTACGCCGGCTTTCAGGACGCCTTTGAGGAACTCGCGGCCGAGATGGTTCATCTCTGACGGGCCCTGCACCGAAGCCCAGTACAGGAACCTCGCCATCATCCACGTGCTCGGCGCGATGAACCGCTTCTCCTCGTCCTTCCAGCCGAATACGGGATTGACGATGTCGGAATCGTGCAACAAGCTGAAGACGATGTCTGCGGCCTCGTCGCCGGTCAGTTCTCCGACCTCATACTTTTCGCATGTCTCGACGGTGGCCTCGAGCAGGCGCTTGAACGCGTCGCTCTCCGGCCACCATAGGCCGGTGTGCGGCGCTTCCTCCAGCTCGCGGAAGTGGCGCTCGTTCCCGTCGCGGACGTGCAGCAGCCGGGCACGGGTCAGCCGCATGACACCGGGGCTGATGAAGGCTCCCCAGACGCGGAAAACGGCGTTCCATAGCCGGAAGTGGGAGAAGGCGATGTAGGAACTGTTCACGATGTCATCGTTGTACTGCAGCAACCCCCGCTCCAACTGCTCCACGTAGGCGAACCGCTCCGCGGAGAAGTTGCCGTCATCGAGCGCGGCGATCAGCCTGGAAGTCAGCGCATCCACCACCTCGAAGGTGTTGGACAGCCCGCGGGAGAACAGCGGATCGATGAACCCGGCGGCGTGGGACATGAGGCACCAGCGGTCCCCGATGGACGTCGAGGACGAGTACTGCATGCGGTCGGTCGACACCCATTCCCGGACGCGGTGCGCGCCGTCGAACTGGCGCCTGACCGCTGGATACATGTCGAGGAAGTGCTGGAACTCCTCCTCCGGCGTCAGATCGGTCGGTTTTGGGTACATGCGCTCGTCAAGGGTCAGGCCGACGCTGCACAGCGGGTTCTTCGACCTAGGGTGGCTGTCGAACGGGATGATCCAGAACCAGCCGCGGTCGATGAGATGGTGCATCGTCCCCTTGTGCCATGGCACCGGCGGGCGCACGTCCTCGTGATGACCGCTGACGTCGTCGAACGGCTTGATCCCGATGTAGTGCGTGAACAACCCGCGCGAGTGGTGTTTGAACCGAGCCGGCGATTCCCGGAGGTCGAACTTCTCCGCGAGTGGAGAGCGGAATCCGCTGGCGTCGACCAGGTACTTCCCGCGGAGCCGCTCCCCGTTGTGCCCGGTGACGGTCACGCCGACGTCGTCGAAGGCGATGTCGGCCGCCCGCCAGTTCTGTCGTGGCGTTGCCCCATACCGGATGGCGACGTGGAACATGAACGCATCGCTGTCCTGCCTGAACAGGTGGCTGTTCTGGGAAAAAATCTTCGGCAGCGCCAGCTGGGTGGCCTCCCGTGGATCGGGTTCCTCGCCGGGCTGGTGCCGCATGAAACCGAAGTGGGCCTTGGTGCCGAAGACCGGACCGATGTCCCGTGTACTGGCGTCCACGCTCGCGAGGCTCTTGATCTCGGGCACGTCGTAGCGTTCAGAGAGGATGTGCAGCCACTCGACGAGCTGCGGCGTCATCGATTCGCCGACCGCGAAGCGGGGGTGTGACGCGGCGTCGATGAGCACCACCTCGGCGCCGTGCCGCGCCAGAATCGCCGCGGTCACCGAACCGGCCAGCCCCGATCCGAGGACGAGGACATCGCAGGTCGTCACGGCATCGTCTGCCGTTGCGATGGTGGACATGCTTCGGGCGGTCGTTGACACGAACCTCTCCTGCCTCTCCTGTCGTTTCGTCACCTGTGCGCCATCAGGCGTTCGCGGGTCCGAACCAGCGATGCACGTCGGCCCGGGGATCTGCGTCCCGCCCGCCGACCCAGGCCGTGTATCCGTCCGGACGGGCGAGCAGGGTGTCGAATCCGTCGAGTTGGCCCCGGGCCAATGGCGTCGCGGATACCACGTCCAGCCGGCCGGCCCAGGGGGCCAGCGCGTCCGACAGCCAGCTCCGGCGAACCGGATCCGCGGACAGGTCGAACAACACACCCCGGCCAGCGCGCAGAAGCTCCGTTGTGCTGGTACCACCATCGGCGGGGTCGGTGACGGCGTTCGAGGCGGCATGGAGGCGGAGGCTGGCGTGGGGAAGGCGCCTTCCCACCAGCCAGTGGCCGTCGCCGTCGCCGTAGCGCGCGTCGAGGCCGCTGATCACGCCCGCGAGGCCATCCCGGACCACCGGGTACGTCATCAGCTCCGCTAGCACAGCGCGGACGGGCTCCACCTCGATGCCGCCCAGCAGCAGCAACGCCTGGGCCTGGATGGCACCGAGTACCCGCGTCCCCAGACCGTGCCGCTCTTCGTGGTAGGTGTCTAGGAGGGTGTCTGGGACTCGGCCGCTCACCACCGCGGCCAGCTTCCAGCCCAGGTTCACCGCGTCTTGGAGACCGAGGTTGATGGCCTGCCCTCCGACGGGCATCTGCTGGTGGGCCGCGTCACCCGCCAGCAAGATTCGACCGTTGCGGTACCGCTCCGCCTGGCGACAGGTGTTACCGAAGGCATTGCCCCAGAGCGGACGGCCGTGGCTGATGTCCTCGCCGGTCACCCGGCTCCACAGCTCGCAGACCTCGCCGAAGGACGGCTGGTCGGTCCGCTTCGCCGGGCAGCGACCGGACTCGGCCACCATGACTCGGGTGACGCCGTCCGGTCGGCGCGCCGCGATGGCGAGTCCCTTCGGCAGCCTTTGAAAGCGCCGATCCGGTATCTCGATCCCTGCGACGTCCGCCCGCAGCATCTCGCACGTCGCATCCGTGCCAGGGAAGCCGATGCCGGCCGCTCGCCGTACGGTGCTCTCCTCCCCGTCGCACCCCACCAGGTAGCGACCGGTCAGCGTCACTGGTCCGGCCGGGCCGGTGACGCTGACACGGACCCCATCGTCGGTGGTCGCGACGTCGACCACCTCGTGACCGCGCCACACCTGGGCGCCGAGTTCGCCCGCCCACTCGGCCAGCAGCTGCTCGACCCGGGTCTGCGGCACCTTCCACTGCCCGGCGTACCGGCTGGGAAGATAACCCAGGTCCAGGGGTATCCCGCCGAAGTGACCCATCGGATCCCGCGGCGGACTGCCGAGCCGGACCGCGAGACCCCTCGCGTCGAGGATCTCCATCGTCCGGGCGTGCAGGGTGCTGGCGCGTGACTCCGTCATCGGTGAGACCAGCCGCTCGAGCACGATGACCGCGGCTCCGCCAAGGCGCAGCTCGCCAGCGAGCATCAGCCCGACGGGGCCGGCGCCGACGACGATGACCTGAGTGTCCATGCCGACTCGCTCAAAGGATGCCGTGCTCATCGGACCCGGTCAGCGACGCGACTCGGCGTACGCCCTCGCGTGCCTGAGCGTCGCCAGGCTGTTCGCGCCGAGCGCGGAGCGGATGAACGCCCGCGCCTCCGGTGGTCCGGCGTCGGGTCCGAGGACCACGGCGATGGTGTCCGGATTGACCTCCACGAAGTGCTGCGATGTCGCGGTGATGCCGTCCTCGCCGTCGTCCAGCTGCCAGAAACCGGTGTGCACCCGCATGAGGGCCGGCAGCGCGAACTGCTTGTAAACGATCTTTGCATGCGGAAAGCAGGCCCGGATCGACTTCGTGGTGTGCGTGGCGCCGTCCTGGGTACGAGTGTCCATCTCGAGCGTCTGCAGCCCCGGTGTGTCCTCGGTGAGAACCACCCGGCTCACGTGCGGTAGCCGTTCCTGCCACATGCCGGCCTGATAGAGGAAGTCATAGACGTCCCGGACGGCGCCGTGGATGGTCACGGTGTCCTCGAAGGAGAACGCTAGGTCGTGGCCCTCCCCCGCGGCTGACTCGGCGCCTGCCTTCAACGCCGCGAGCTCCGCACGGCTGTTGTGGTCGACCGCTCGGTCGATCCAGGCCAGAGCGTCGGGATCGTCGCCGACGGCGGAGTAGGTGTGCAGGAGCCGGACACGAGACGCGACGTCCGAACACGGCTCGATCAGCCAGGTGCCGCCCATGGCTGCGACGGGCGGGGCGGAGACCTCCTGGCGGAAGTTGATCCGCAGGTTGCCGGGATCGATCACGCGCCGCGATATCCAGCTCTTCACGGCGCCGTTGGCGGTGGCCCAGATCTGGATCCGCTCGTTCGCGCCCATCTGCTCGACCCGGTCGACGTGCACCGTCGGCGGGAAGATCCTCGGCCACTGCCGCACGTCCGCGATCAGCGCGAACACCCGGTCAGCAGATGCCTCGACATCGATGTGGTGCTCCACCTGGCGGTGGCCGGGCTGGTTCACGGTGCACTCCTAGTAGTTGCCGAGGCCGCCGCAGACGTTGATCGCCTGCGCGGTGATGGATCGGGCCGTGTGCGAGGTGAGATGACGGACGAGTCCGGCCACCTCCTCCGGCGTGGAGTAGCGGCCGAGCGGGATCTTGGCCCGGAACTTCTCGAGGATCGCCTCCTCGGTCGTGTCGTACGCCTGCGCGTAGCCCCGCCGGACTCGCTGCGCCATCGGCGTCTCGACGTATCCCGGGCAGACCGCGTTCACCGTGATCCCGGTGGGCGCGAGCTCGTTGCCCAGAGCCTTGGTGAAGCCCACGACGCCGTGCTTGGACGTCGAGTACGGCGCGCCCAGGACCACGCCCTGCTTGCCGGCGGTCGAGGCGATGTTGATAATCCAGCCGCGGTCGCGGTACCGCATGCCACCGGCGTTGAGCACCTCGCGCGTCATTAGGAAGACGCTGTTGAGGTTGGTGTCCATGACGTCGAACCAGAGGTCGTCGGGGATGTCCGCGGTCACTCCTCCGCCGCTGCGACCGGCGTTGTTGACCAGGATGTCGATGGGCCCGAACCGGTCGACCGCGGTCCGGACGCATCTGCGGATGTCCTCGACGGACCGTACGTCACACGTGGTTCCGTCGATGTCGAGGCCCTCGTCACGAAGATGCTCGACCGTCGCCGCGACCCGGTCGGCATCGCGGGCGCAGATGAAAATGCTGTCGCCCTGCTCACCCAGCGCGCGGGCGATGGCAAGTCCGATCCCGCTCGTGGCTCCGGTGATGAGGGCAACCCGGTTGTCCTGATGCATGGTCCTACCCGTCCGTGTGGTCTGCCGAGCCGGCTTCAGCTGGTCCACGCGGGCCCGGCGCCCGCGACGAACGCCGCGATCTGCTCGTTGACGGACGTGATGAGGTCCCTGGGGGTGGCAGCGTCGGTGACGGTGGAGTCGACGAGTTGGATGCCGAACTCCCGCTCGATCCGGCAACCGGCTTCCAGCAGCGCCAGCGAGTCGTAACCAAGTTCGTCGAAGCGTGCATCCAGGAGGTCGCCGTGATCGGTCACGGCCTCGCCGTCACCGCCGACGGCCCGCAGGATGGTCTGGAGGTGTTCAAGGGTGAGCTCCGAGCTCGCCATGTCGGTTTCCTTTCCTGGTTGGCTGCCCCGTCTCGAAGGCAGCGGGTCGGTGATGCGGTCAACCGCCGCAACGGCGCACGACCATTGCCGAGTTGAACCCGCCGTAGCCGCGGGCGAGGACGAGGGCCACCTCGACCGGTGTCACGCGCGGCTCGCAGACCAGGTCGAGGGCGTACTCCTCGGCGAGGAACACGTTCGTGGTCGGCGGGATGACCCCGTGCCGGATCGTCAGTAGCGCCGTCGTGACGTCCAGCGGCGCTCCTCCGGAACACAGGCGGCCGGTGTTCGTCTTCGGTGCCGTCACCGGCACGCCGTATTGCCCGAACAGGACGGTGATGACTTCGGCCTCGATCCGGTCGAGGGCAACGGTCGCCGCGGCATCAGCGAACACCACGTCGACGTCCCGCGTGTCCAGGCCGGCGTCGGCTAGGGCCAGCTCGGCGGCGCGCCGCAGGCCGGGCTCGCGGCCGCTGCCGGGCCTGGGATCGAAGGTCGCCCCGTAGCCGGCGATCTCGCCGTAGCATGCCGCGCCCCGTTCACGGGCGGCTGCCGCGTCTTCGAGGATCATCAGTGCACCCCCCTCCCCCGGTACGTGGCCCCGTGCCCGGCGGTCGAAGGGCAGAAAGGCCTGACTGGGGTCGTCGGCGGTGCTGAGGCGGTTGCTGGCCAAGTGAGCCACCCAGCCCCATGAGCAGAGGGAGCTGTCGATGCCGCCGGTCACCATGAGGGGGGTGCCCTTACGGATCTGCCGCCGGGCCTGGGCTATCGCGTCCAGCCCGCCCGCCTGGTCCGTCACGACCACGCCGCTGGGACCTCGCATGCCGTTGCGGATCGAGATCTGACCGGTGTTCACCGCGTAGAACCAGGCGAAGGACTGGAAAGCGCTGACGTGCTGACCGCCCTTGCTCCACAGGTTCTGCAGCTGGCATTGGCCGAACTCGAAGCCGCCGGACGAGCTGGCCGTGACCACGCCCATGTCGTACTCGGGCCACTCGCTCGGGCGAATGCCAGCGTCGGCCAGGGCATAGTCCGTAGCGACCAGCGCCAGCTGGGTCATGCGGTCGGTCTGCGGCAGCAGCCGGTGCGGCAGGTGGTCTTCTGGAACGAACCCGCGGACCTCGCCGGCCAACCGGACCGGATAGCCCGAGGCGTCGAAGCGGGTGACGGGTCCGATCCCGCCGATACCTGCACAGGTCGCCGTCCAGTAGGTGGAGGCACCGAGCCCGGTGGGCGCCATGACGCCGACCCCGGTCACCACCGCCGCGGCGCTCATGCCAGGCCCCGCAGCACCATCGCGCTCTGGAAGCCGCCGAATCCGCTGCCTACCGTCAGGACGGCGCGCGTCGGCTGCTCACGGGCGGTCAGCGGAATGTAGTCCAGGTCGCACTCCGGGTCCGGCTCGTGCAGGTTGGCCGTGGGCGGCACCAAATCGTTCTCGATCGCCAGCGCACTTGCTGCGATCTCGATCGAACCGATCGCACCGAGCGAGTGACCGACCATGGATTTGATCGAGCTGATCGGCGTCCGGTAGGCGTGTTCCCCGAGGGCCCGCTTGAACGCGGCTGTCTCGTGTCGGTCGTTCTGCTTGGTGCCCGAGCCGTGCGCGTTGATGTAGTCGAGTTCCTCAGCGTTCATCTGGGCCTCGTCGAGCGCCGTGCGGATCGCCTCGGCCATTTCTCGGCCGTCCGGACGCAGGCCCGTCATGTGGTAGGCATTGCACCGGTTGGCGAAGCCCGCGACCTCGACGTGCGGTCGAGCGCCCCGGCGTCGGGCGTGCTCCAGTTCCTCCAGGACGAAGATCGCCGCTCCCTCCCCGAGGACGAACCCGTTGCGGGAGAGGTCGAACGGCCGGGACGCGTGTTCGGCATCGTGGTTTCGCGGCGTGGTCGCCTTGATGGCGTCGAAACAGGCGACCGTGATCGGCGAGATCGGCGCATCGGTGGCACCCGCGATCATGACATCCACGCTGCCCTCGCGGATCAGTTCCGTGGCATAGCCCACGGCATCGATCCCCGACGTGCAGCCGGTGGAGACCACGGTCGCCGGGCCTTCGGCACCCGCGGCTGTGGCCACCTCGCGGGCGAACGAGCTCGGGACGAAGTAGTCGTACAGATGTCGCACCGCATATGCCTTATCGACGAGATCGAGGCGACCGCCGTCGCTGACCACGCGGTACTCCTCGTCCAGCCCCATGGTGGCGCCCACAGCGCTGCCGATCGTGACGCCGATGCGGAAGGGGTCTACCTCGGCCGCGTCGAGCCCGCTGTCCGCAGCGGCCTCCGCAGCGCTCACGACGGCGAGCTGGGCGGCGCGGTCCATGCGCCGGATCTCCTGGGGGCCCAGGCCGTGCATCTCCGGCTCGAAGTCGACTTCCGCCGCGATCTGGGAGCGGAACGGACTCGGATCGAAGAAGCTGATCCTCCTGGTCGCCGTCCGGCCGTCGATTAGCAGGTTCCAGAAGGCCTTCGTGCCGACACCTCCAGGTGCCATCACCCCCATGCCGGTTATCACGACCCTGCGCTGCATCGGATGTCTGTCCCTTCGTGCTGAGTGCTCGGACCGTCAGGTGGATGGCCAGGAGTAGAAGCGCGCGGCCATCGCATCAGCCGGGGAACGCCACGTGGCCGGGTCGTAGGCTTCAATGTGGGCGGCGAGGTCCTTGCTGACCTGCATAAACAGCGGATGCGCCTTTGCCTGTTCGATCGCAGTTCCGCCGTTGTCGGAGTCGAAGTCCTGAAGGTGGAAGTACAGGCCGCGGTAATGGAACAGCTGGCGTCGCCTCGTCCCCATCAGGCCCGGCATCTCGGTACGGTCGAATTCCGCAAAGATGCGCGCCACCTCATCCTTGTCGTCTGAACGCATTCGCGCGACGATCAACGTGCTGTACATGGAGTTCTCCTCGTCTAAGAATGCGCGCCAGGAACAGGGATTCGCATGGACCACAGAGGGGAGAGGTTCGGCCAGAGCCACTGAGTTGGAAACCGTCCGCCGCCCGGTCGTCGTGGCGAAGGGGCGTAGCCCGATACCCGACCGGTACCGCGGCCACACGTGAGGGTTCACGCTGAGGTGCGCGAACTAAGAGAATGGAGAAGAACCGGAAGAAGAGCAGTTGCGATTAGGGCCTCTGCTGCGCGGAGTCGGGGCGCAATGCCCACAGCTCTTCCGCTGCCGAAAGCGTGCCAGTCCGTCGAAGGGCTGTCAATCCGCTCGGTCGGCCGGATCTTGCGCTCGGACTGCGGGCCGCGCGACACCGCGTCCCCGAGGAGCACCGTGGCGACCTCGCCGACCTGCGCAAACAGCACTCCGGCTGATATCACAGAATTAAGTACTACGACTTTCGACACCCGCACTTCCACTTTTGATTCCTTGTCCCGGCTGCAGCATTCAGCCAAGACTCGTGCTGCCAGACACGGACTAGAAGGGGTGGCCAACAGTGCAGCGATGGTGCTCGATGGCGTCGTGCCGGCAGTACGGGGACCACATGTCCTCGTCGACGTCGGACCCGGATGTCAGGCGGCTCTGCGATGACTGCCTGCACCGACTGCGCAGCGACGTAGCGAGGCTGCCCGACCTGTACCAGGCCTGCGAAGACCTGTTAGTCCATCGTCGTCGCGGCGGGATCGAGCGAGTACGTGGCACAAGGGCAACGGGGCTGTCCCTCGACGAGGACGTCCTGGCCATCCGCTCGGAGATGCTCACCGTGGCCGCATCGTGGGCCGGTCTCGTCGCGGAGCAGCGTCCCGTGGCGAAACGGCCGGACCGGCAGCTCTCGAAGCTGTCACGTTTCCTGCTAACGCAGCTGGACTGGCTGTCCCGCCACCCCGCAGCCACTGATGCGGCCGAGGAGATCGGCCGCGTGGCTCGCGCGGCGGAGGAGGTGGTCGAGTTCAACCTCAGCAGGCGGCTGGAATTGGGGGCGTGCGACCGGGAGGACTGCTCGGCGGTGGTCTATGCCACGGTCGGGACGAGCTCAAGTCTGGTGGCGTGCGGGCGCGGACACACGTGGCCACCGCACAAGTGGATGGCCTTGGCGCACCGGCTCCGGCAACCCGGCCCAGGTCGCGCTGCGGCAGCCCTCGCCACCCCGGGGCGACGCCATGCACTCTCGAGGTGAGGACAAGCGGCTCGTCCCCACGCAGCTCGCGGCGATGGCAGCCGGGGTGACGGAGGCGACGATCCGCAAGTGGGCCAGTCGGGGCAAGCTGACCCGCTACGGGCGGCCGGGCAGGGCCGAATACGACCTGGACGAGGTGTTCGGGTTGCTGTCAGGGTGCCTGCGGGCTGGTGGTGACTGATGGCATCGGGCGCGCCCTGCCCTGCTCCGCACCGGCGGAGCCGTCCTCGCCGGGCGCGAGCCGGCGTCCTGGCTCGTGCATATCGCTACCCTCGTCGTGGCCGGCCGCCGCCGACCGCCGCCTGTGGTGATCGAGAAGCACCGTCAGCAGCCGCTTGAGCTCCTCGCGCTCTGCGGGAGAGAGCGGGGCGACGAACTCCTCCTGAATCTGAGCCATTCGCTCATCCAGCCAGCGAAGTTGCCGTTCGCCCGCTGGCGTGATCATGACGATGTTGCGACGCCGGTTGGCCGGGTCGGGGCTGCGCTCGACAAAGTCTCGATCCACGAGCTCGTTCACGGTGACCACAAGGTCGCTGACGTGGATACCGCTGCGCCGGCCGAGTGCGACCTGGCTGGTGGGGCCGAACTCGACCAGGCTCGCCAGCACCCGGTAGTGGTAACCGCGGACGCCCGCCGCCGCCATCCCCTCGGCGACGAGCCGGCTCGCGTGCGCAGCGGTCTGGGTGGTCAGCCAGGTCGGCGAGCTCATCAACCGGCCCGGAGCACCGTCCTCGGGCGGTCTCTCCACTCTCCCAGGCTAACGGCAGTTGACGGGACGCCCGGCAATGCTACTGTTGGTCCCCTAAATTATTGGGAGGACTAACAATCCTCCCCGGGACCAGCCTCCGGGATCCCCGTGCCGATGGCGGCATCCCCCGAGATGAGTCAAGGACTCTCACCGAAAGCGAGTCTTCCCATGACCAGCCAGGGCTTCGGGCTCGACATGAGCATGATGTTCGCGGTGCATGACGCCCTCCGCCGCGAGCTGGGGCGGATCGCCCGGATCACCAACCACCCCGAGGACGACCCCCGCCACATCCTGCAGACCGCAGTCGGCTGGGAGATGTTCAAGTCGTTCCTCCGCGTGCACCACACCGCCGAGGACGTGTCGGTGTGGCCCCTCGTGGAGCGTGCGCTGGCCGAACGGCCGGACGACCGCGCCGTCCTCGACGCGATGGAGGCTGAGCATGCCGCCATCGACCCGATGCTGACGGCCGTCGACGCCGCACTCGCCGACCGGGACATCGGCCCGAAGATTCTCGGTGACCTGGTCGACGCCCTGGCCAAGGTCCTGAGCGCCCACCTCACCCACGAGGAGGACGCTGGGCTTGCGCTCATCGACACCACGCTCACCCCGACGCAGTGGAAGGCCTTCAGCGACGACCACCGCGCGCGGATCGGCGGAGACGCCATGCATTACTTGCCGTGGCTGCTCGACAGCGCGGACCCGCAGACCACCGACGCGATCCTCGGCCGCATGCCCGAGGCGCTCAAGGCCGCGTATGCGAACGAATGGCGCACTGCCTACCTCGACCTCGACCTCTGGAAGACCCGGCAGGCCTCGACGGCCTGACCAGCGCCCATCGACCACGACTGGAGGAGTCATGTCTGAACTGGACCGAGCCGGTGTCTCCTTGCGGGAGGGACCCGGATCACCACCACAGGAGGGCGCGCCAGCCTCTCGAGAGAGACTCGGCCTCGCACTGCTGGTGATCGCTGCGGCACAGTTGATGCTGGTACTGGACAACACAATCATGAACGTTGCCCTGCCGAGCGTCCAGCGCGCACTCGGCCTTGCGGCATCGGACCTGAACTGGGTCATCACCGCATACGCCCTCTCCTTTGGGGGGCTGCTGCTTGTCGGAGGCCGGGCTGGCGACCTCTTCGGCCGTCGCCGGATTTTCCGGCTCGGGCTCACCGTGTTCACGCTGGCCTCACTGCTCGGCGGGCTGGCTCCGTCCGGTGGCATCCTGATCGCCGCTCGCGTGCTGCAGGGCGTCGGCGCCGCTGTTGCCGCGCCCACGGCGCTCTCATTGCTGGTGACGACCTTCCCGGCCGGTCCGGCGCGAAACAAGGCGCTCGGCGTGTACGGCGCGATGGGCGGCCTCGGCTCGGTGGTCGGCCTACTGCTTGGTGGAGCGCTCACCGAGTACATCAGCTGGCGGTGGGTGCTGTTCATCAACGTCCCGATCGCCGTCCTGGTGTTGCTCGGCACCTCCGTGCTAGCCGCCGGTGAACGCCAGCACGGCAAGATGGACCTCCCCGGAGCGGTCGCCGCCACGCTGGGCTTCGGCGCCTTCGTGTACGCCACCAACCGGGCCAGCACGCACAGTTGGTCGGACGGCGTGACGGTCGCGCTCCTCGTCGCCGCCGCCGTCCTGCTGTTCGCCTTCGTGCTCATCCAGCGGGCCAGCGCGGCGGCGATGCTGCCCGGTCGCATCTTGAAGGACCGGGCACGAGCCGGCGCGTACGCGATCGTCTTCCTGATGGCGTCCGGCATGTTCGCCTTGTTCTACTTCCTCACGCTGTACATGCAGGGGGTCAAGGGTTACTCGCCGATGCAGACGGGCCTGGCCTACCTGCCCTTCGCGATCGGTATCGGGCTCGCGGCCGGCGGGATCGGCCCACGGCTTCTGAGTCGCATGTCGGCGCGAACGGTGACCGTGGCGGGCCTGTTGGTCGCCGCCGCCTCCATGCTGTGGTTGCAGACGCTGTCCCCGACGTCTAACGCCCTGGCAGCGCTCCTTCCGGCGCAGTTCGCCGCTGGGTTCGGCCTCGGTCTCGCCTTCATCACCGTGACCGTCGTCTCGGTCCGCGGAGTCGCACCGCAGGACACCGGCATCGCATCCGGCGTGGTCAACACCAGCCAGCAGATCGGTGGAGCATTGGGCCTGGCCGTCCTGGCGACCATCGCCACGGCTGTGACGAACAGTTACCTGCCCGGTAGCGCCCAACCCGACGCTCTGACCGACGGCTACACCACCGGCCTACTGGTAGGTGGCGGGTTGTACCTAGCCGCCCTGCTGGTCGCTCTCCTGACCCTCAACGTCACCGTGGCCGCCCACCATGACGAATCACGGGATCGACCATGACGAGATCGGCCACAGAGCCCCGGTGGTGCCGATGCCGGCGCGACCCGGGCGCTCCGCTCGCCCCACGACCGGGTGATGACCGCAGAAGCCGGACGGACCGCACACGGGGATCCCTCGCCGCACGCAGTGACGCGGCCGTCCGTGGGTGTGCCGTCCGGCGTACCTCACGGATCGGCTTCCGGATCGATTGAGGTATTGGGGGACCAGGTGACGACAACGAGCTACCCCGACGCGATGGGCGAGGCGCTGCAGCGACTCACGAACGTCGGATTCGAACACGGACCGTCCTTCGTCAATCACGCACCGATGGCTGCCGAAGCGATCGCGCAGCTGGGACATGCGGACGAGGTAGCAGGCTGGGTCGACCGGAACCTGCGAGTCAGGCGATATCACGACCTGCCTGCGACGTGCTGGAGGCTGTCCCCCGACGACGAGTCGGACTGGATGTCGGCCCTGGGTGACTTCAGCCGGGTCGCGGACTGGACCGAGATGTTCGAGAGGGAGTTGGCCGGCACGCCGTGGACCGACGTGCTCGCCCGGTGGTGGCAGCGGCTTCTGCCGGGCATGTCTGGTGCCCTCACCCACGGTGTGATCCGTACCGCCCATGCAGTCCGCGGAATCGCGCAGACTGCGGCTGACAACCAGCTCGCGAGGACCGAGTTGGCCCGCGGTCTCGGGTACTGGGCTGCCCGCTATTCGGGTCGCCAGGCAGACGCGCGCAACCGGGCCCCGGAGCCGGGCGACCTCCCAGACCGGACTCCGGCGGCATGGGCCCAGTCACTCGACCTGCTCGTCCTGGAGAATGCCGAGATTTACGCTCGGCAGCGGCCGAGGTTTCCCATACCGCTGATCCATGTCGTCACCGCGCCTGCCGCGGTGCGCCTGGCGTGCGAGCACCTGCCGGCAGCTCAGCGCTGGCCCTCCTACCTGGCGGCGCGGCGCTGCAGTGATGCGCTGCGGCTGCAGTTCGGGGCCTCGGGAAACGCCAACTGCGGCGGGCCGGTCGAGCCCGGGGCCGAGGACGATCTACCGATGGAGGCAGAGGTCGTCGCCGCCGCCCTCGAGCTCGGCGACGAGCACGCCATCAAACTGGCGGAGGTCGCGATGCGCCAGAATGCACTGCTACCGGACCACCGCTATCTGGTGGCGGCCCGTGCGGCCATACGTCGAATCAGCCTGCGACCGGTGTGAGATGCCGCTAGCTGACATCCAGGGCATGGGCGAGGACGGTGCCGCCGTCGGCGCAGACGAGTCGACGGACACCTTCGGACTTGGCAGACGGACGCCTTCGGACTTGGCAGACCAGGGAGGCTGCCCCGGTCCGGAAGGGGCAGCAAGTACCTGACAGCGGTTTTCAGGTGGGTTGGAGGATGAGGTAGCCGGCGTAGGTCAACCAGCCGGCGGCGTCGGCGGGGGTGACCGCCTCCAGAGCGGCGGCGATTGCGGCCTCCAGCGCCTGGTGGGTGCGCGCACCGGCCGCTTTGACCCGGGCCTTGATCTTGCTGAAGGCCTCCTCTGAAGTGACCCCCGTCGGCTGAACACCTCCAGACTTGGCATCAGCCAAGGAGGGAGGCCCCGTTGGGCCGACGGAGCAAGTACCCCGAGGAGTTCCGGCAGCGGGCAGCGCAGCTGGTCCTGGACAG
>NZ_JBJGYN010000059.1:0-25701 GCF_054050015.1 Geodermatophilus sp. SYSU D01176
GCGCGCCAGCCCCCCCCCCCCCCCCCCCCCCCCCCCCCCCCGCGACCCCCCCCCCCCCCCCCCCCCCCCCCCCCACTGCCGTGTCGTGGTCGAGTAGGGGGACGGCATCGAGCCGGGGTGTCGGCCGGTCGGCCGACTAATCGGCGGACGCGTGCATCTCCCGCTCGCCGGTGACCAGGTAGACGACCCGGCGCGCGACGCTGACCGCGTGGTCGGCGAAGCGCTCGTAGTAGCGGCCGAGCAGGGTGATGTCGATGGCCGCCTCCATGCCGTGCTCCCAGTCCTTGCCGAGCAGCTCGTTGAACAGCTGCCGGTGCAGCTGGTCCATCAGGTCGTCCTCGGCCTCCAGCGCAGCGGCCGCCTCGACGTCGAGCTTGGCGATGACGGTCGCGGTCTGCGCCACCAGGCTCTCGGCGACGTGCCCGGCCTGCAGGAAGATCGGCCGCAGCTCCTGGGGGACGGCGTGCTCCGGGAAGCGCATCCGCGCCAGCTTGGCGACGTGGACGGCGAGGTCGCCCATCCGCTCGAGGTCGCTGATGATCCGCATCGCCGCGGTGATGGTGCGCAGGTCCGTGGCGACCGGCGCCTGCCGGGCCAGCAGGGTGAAGCACCGCTGCTCGATGCTCTCCCGGGTCGCGTCGATGTGCTCGTCGCCCTCGATGACCAGGTTCGCCAGCTCGATGTCAGCATCCAGCAGGGCCCTCGTCGCCCTGCTCATCGCCGAGCCGACCGAGTTCGCCATCTCGACCAGACAGTTGTTGATGTCGTCGAGTTCCTCGTGGTAGTGCTGCCGCACCGTCGTCCTCCTCGTCGGCCCCGAAGGCCGTGGCACATCACTCGGGGTACTCGCTGTTCGAGGCCCCGACGATCTCTGGACCCCGAGGGTAGGACCGCCAGTCCACCTGGTACCGCCCCGGCGGTGAACGGGTGTGCACGGGAACGTGAACAGTCACGGTCCGGGGTCCTGCGATCACCCGGACGGGGGATGTCGGGGGGTCGCCGCGGCCTAGCATCGGCGCGTGAGCTCGTCGGTCGCCCTGCTGGCCGGCCTCGTCGTCGGCGTGGTCGGTGGTGTACTGGCCGCTGCCCTCCTGATGCGGGCCCGGCGCCCCGATGCCGAGCACGCCGCGCCGGCCGAGGGCTCGGCGCCCGAGGCGGTCCTCGCCCGTCGGCTGCTCGACCTGATCGACCCCGCCGTCGTCCTGCTCGACCCGGGTGACGTCGTCCTGCTGGCAAACCCGGCCGCGCGATCCCTGGGCATCGTCCGCGAGACCCGGTTGCTGGTGCCCGAGCTGCTGGAGCTTGCCCGCGCGGTGCGCGACGGTGGCCGCCGCCGCGCCGAGGTCTCCCTGCCCGCCGCGGTCGTCGGCGGGGGCCCGCGGCAGGTCGGCGTCCTGGGTGTGCGGCTGGAGCGCGGGTCGGGGACGGCGGTGGCGCTGGTGCTGCAGGACGTGACGGAAGCCCGCCGCGTGGAGGCGGTCCGCCGGGACTTCGTCGCCAACGTCGGCCACGAGCTGAAGACCCCGGTCGGCGCGCTGTCGCTGCTGGCCGAGGCGATCGAGGACGCCGCCGACGACCCGGACACGGTGCGCCGCTTCGCCACCCGGATGACGCACGAGGCCGACCGGCTGGCCCGCCTGGTCCGCGAGCTGATCGACCTGTCCCGGCTGCAGGGCGGCGAGCCGCTGCCCGAGCTGGAACCGGTCGAGGTGGACACGGTCATCGCCGAGGCGGTCGACCGCACCAAGCTGGCCGCGACGGCCAGGCAGATCGCGATCGTCTCCGGCGGCCAGGGCGGGCTGGTGGTGCGCGGCGTGGAGTCGCAGCTGGCCACCGCGGTGACCAACCTGCTGGCCAACGCCGTCGCCTACAGCGCCGAGCGGACCCGGATCGCCGTCGGCGCCCGGGCCCTGGCCGGCTTCGCCGAGATCACCGTGACCGACAGCGGAATCGGCATCCCGCGGGAGGACCGCTCGCGGGTGTTCGAGCGCTTCTACCGGGTCGACCAGTCCCGGGCCAGCCGCACCGGCGGCACCGGTCTCGGGCTGGCGATCGTCAAGCACGTCGCCACCAACCACGGCGGTTCGGTGAGCGTGTGGAGCGAGGAGGGCCTCGGCTCGACGTTCACCCTGCGGATCCCCCTGGCCGCCGAGGCCGCCGCACCGCGCACCCCTGGACCCGCCGGTGACGAGCCGGCCGAGCACGACCTCGCCGGCGGCCCGTCCGCCGCAGACGCCCCGAAGGGACGGTCATGACCCGAGTGCTGGTCGTGGAGGACGAGGAGTCCTTCTCCGACGCGCTGTCGTACATGCTCCGGAAGGAGGGGTTCGACCCGGTCGTGGCCGGCACCGGGCCGGAGGCGCTCGCCGAGTTCGACCGCGGCGGCGCCGACGTCGTCCTCCTCGACCTCATGCTGCCGGGGCTGCCCGGGACAGAGGTCTGCCGGCAACTGCGTTCCCGCAGCGGCGTGCCGATCATCATGCTCACCGCCAAGGACGCCGAGGTCGACAAGGTCGTCGGCCTGGAGCTCGGCGCCGACGACTACGTCACCAAGCCGTACTCGGCCCGCGAGCTGGTCGCCCGCATCCGCGCGGTGCTGCGCCGCCGCGGCGACGTCGACGCGCCGGCGGAGTCGGCCCTGGAGGCCGGTCCGGTGCGCATGGACGTCCAGCGGCACGTCGTCTCGGTGGACGGCGAGCCGGTGGCCCTGCCGCTCAAGGAGTTCGACCTGCTCGAGCTGCTGCTGCGCAACGCCGGGCGGGTCCTCACCCGGGGTCAGCTCATCGACCGGGTGTGGGGGTCGGACTACGTGGGCGACACCAAGACCCTCGACGTCCACGTCAAGCGGCTGCGCGCCAAGATCGAGCCGGACCCGGCCAACCCCAAGTACCTGGTGACCGTCCGCGGCCTCGGTTACAAGCTCGAGGCTTGACAGCTCGTCGGCCTACCGGCCGACACCGCGGCCAGGTGCCGTTCCCGACCGGTGCGGAGCTCCACCGCCGCCTCGTCGCGGACCCCTCCGGGGCCCACTCCTCGACGGCACCGCGGCCAGGTGCCGTTCCCGACCGGTGCGGAGCTCCACCGCCGCCTCGTCGCGGACCCCTCCGGGGCCACTCCTCGACGGCACCGCCCCCAGGTGCCGTTCCCGGCCGGTGCGGAGCTCCACCGCCGCCTCGTCGCGGACCCCTCCGGGGCCCACTCCTCGACGGCACCGCGGCCAGGTACCGCCCCCGGCGTGCGTCGAGCCTCTCGAGGAGGGGCCCGGCCGGGCTACTGGCCCCGGCCGGTCTCGTCCTGCAGTTCGTCGATCTTGCGTGAGGCGTCGGCCTTGGTGATGTCGTCCGGCACGTCCTCGCCGGCCTCACGGGCCAGCGTGTCCAGGTAGCTCTTCTGCGCGCCGGTGGCGGGCTCGTCGCCGGTCACCCAGTCCGACGGGTCCTTCTGGGCGCTGCGGTCGTCGTTGGCAGTCGGTTCGCTCATGTGTTCGAGCCTAGGCCGGAGCGAGCTCCGGCGCAGGTCGAGAGGTCGCAGCCGCACGGCGGGCGGACTCCCACCGGCGGCCGGTGCGGTAGACGTGCACGCCGCCGCAGGGGCACTCGACGTGCAGTGCGATGTGGGTCGGGTGGTTGACCACCGAGCGGATGCGCCGCTCGGCGACCAACTCGTCCGTGTTCGTCACGGGGCAGGTGATCAGGAACATGCGATGAGCGTGCTCCCGGAGCCTCGTCCCGACGAGTGGCAGGAGTGACGTGGATCGCAAGGTTCCTGCCATACTGTCGGCATGGCAGGAACCGGTCGTCCGCTGGCCGTGAGCGTCGTGGTCGCCGACGGTCTCGTCGGCAGCTTCGGGCTCGGTGTGTGCGCCGAGGTCTTCGGCTACGACCGTCGGCACATGGGGCTGCCGCGCTTCGACTTCGCGCTGGTCACCGAGGCGCCGGGGGTGCTGCGCACCGACACCGGCATCCCCATCACGGTGGAGCACGGGCTGGAGCGGCTGGCCCGCTCGGACATCGTCTCGATCACGGCGTGGGAGCTGTGCGACCGCGTGCCCTCGCCCGCGCTGCTCGACGCCCTGCGTGAGGCCTACGCCCGCGGCGCCACGATCGTCAGCCACTGCACGGGTGCCTTCGTGCTCGCCGAGGCGGGGCTGCTCGACGGCAAGCGGGTCACCACCCACTGGAAGTACGCCGGCGAGCTGGCCGCCCGCTATCCCGCCGTCGAGGTGGACCCCTCGGTGCTCTACGTGGACAACGGCCGGATCCTCACCGGCGCCGGGACGGCGGCCGGCGTCGACACCCTGCTCCACCTGGTGCGCCGCGAGTGGGGTGCCGCGGCGGCCAACGCGCTGGCGCGGGAGATGGTGGTGCCGCCGCACCGCGACGGCGGGCAGGCCCAGTTCATCGACGCCCCGGTCGCCGAGGTCGAGGACGACCTGCTCGGCGCGGTCCTGGAGTGGGCGCAGGCCCATCTCGCCGACGACGTCAGCGTCGAGGTGCTCGCCCGCCGCGCGCTGATGAGCCCGCGCACCTTCGCGCGGCGGTTCAAGGCCACCACGGGGACGACGCCGCACGCCTGGCTGCTCGCCCAGCGGCTGGCCGCCGCCGAGGCGCTGCTGGAGGGCAGCGACGCCCCGGTCGAGGAGGTGGCCCGGCTGGTCGGGTTCGGCACCGCCGCCGGCTTCCGCGAGCAGTTCACCCGCCGCCGTGGCGTCTCCCCGCGTGCCTACCGGCAGACCTTCCGCCGCGCGCTCACCGCGGCCGACGACGACCGGGCCGCCTGAGTCCCGGGTCCGGCGGTTTCCGCGGAAATCGCCGGGGGCTCAGGTCCCGGGGATCGGCCGGGCGACGCCGACCAGCGAGTCCAGCCGCCCGGCGTTGGCCGGGGCCAGCGGGTTGCGCACCACGCGGGTCAGCGCCAGCCCGGCCCGGGCGAGCAGCAGCGCGTGCGTGCGCGGGGTGAAGTGCCAGATGTGCTCGGTCGGCTTGAGCGTCCACCAGCGGGTGCCCAGCAGCCGGGCCGGCAGCGAGGAGACGTAGGGCGTCGAGAACAGCACGACGCCGTCGTCGGCGACCAGCCCGCGCACCGTCCGCCAGAAGGACAGCGGGTCGGGCACGTGCTCGACGGTGTCCCAGGCGCAGACGACGTCGACGCCCGGTTCCAGCGGCGCCTCCTCGAGCTGGCCGCAGAACACGTCGAGACCGAGCGTGTCCTGGGCGTGCTTGGCGCCGGTGCGGGAGAGCTCGACGCCCGACGTCGTCCAGCCGGCCTCCCGGGCCGCGGCCAGGAACAGGCCGTAACCGGCACCGACCTCGAGCAGCCGTCCGCCCGCCGCCGCGCCGCCCCGTTCGCGGTCGACCATCGCCAGCCGGCCCGCCGTCCAGGTGCGCTGCAGCAGCATCGCCGGGGAGAGCCGCGCCTCGGCCGAGGGGGCGCCGTCGTCGGAGGAGACGGACGAGCCGTAGACGCCGCCCTCGAAGTAGCCCACGTCGTCGTAGAGCCGCTGCAGCGCCTCCGGGCGCAGCCGTGGGCTGATGAAGACCAGCTCGCACTGCGGGCAGCGGACCACCCCGAACGGGGCGACGTCGTGCACCAGCGTGCCGGGCACCCGGCACAGGCAGCAGACGACGTCCTCGGTGTCCTCGGCCGTCCAGTGCGGCAGCTCGCTCACCGGGTCAGCCTACGGAGCGACCCGCCCGTTCCGCGGTAGCCGGAGAGGGCGTGCTGCGGGTCTCCGGCACGGTCGGTGCCGGGGAGGCCTGTGCGGCGGGGTAGCGGGTGGCCACCAGGCCGGCCAGCCGGCGCCGGACGACGGGGGAGACCAGCCCGTCGCTGCCGCTGCTACCCAGGAGCTCCCCGGGGACGACGACGTAGCGGTCCGGCGCGGCCTCCGCCTGCGCGAGGAAGGCCCGGCGCACCGCCTCGGCATCCGCGCCCGCCGGGGCCGAGGTGACGGGCGAGTCGACGACCACCGTTAGGTCGGGCAGCAGCCCGCGGGTGGCCCACAGCGACGTCCGGAAGATGCGGTCGGCGTCGAGGCCCTGACCGGCGCCGTGGAAGGCGATGGAGGTGTCGACGTAGTGGGTGTTGACGACCACCCGGTTGCGCTCGAGGGCGGGGCGGACCACGGTCGCGACGTGCTGCGCGCGGTCGGCGGCGGCCAGCAGCGCCGCGGTGTGCGCGCCGATCGGGCGGCCGGTGTCGTCGACCGTGGGCTCCTGCTGCGGGAAGCCGGTGCCCGAGCCGGGCGGGGGCGGGAAGAGCAGGCCGCGCACCTGCCTGCCCAGCCGGGTGTCGCTGGGCTCGGAGGTCACCTCGACCGGGCAGCCGCAGCCGCGCAGCACCTGCGCCAGGTCCGCGGTGTACCGGCGGGTGAGCTCGCGGTCGGCCCCCTCCACGACCACGAACAGCCCGACGCCGCTGGAGGCGGCGGAGAACAGGTCCGAGCGCCCCCACAGCAGGCGCAGCACGTCGCGGAACCGGGTGCGCGAGCGCGCCGGCACGACCTGGCGGGTGGCGTAGGCGCTCACCAGCAGCGCGATGACCCCGCCGACCATCAGCGTCAGGCCGGGCCCGGTCAGGGTGAGCACCAGGTCGCCCAGGCGGACGTCGTGGGTGCCCAGCAGCCCCGCGAGGCCCGGGCCGACCGCCACCGCCAGCAGCAGCACGATGCGCACCGAGGAGATGACGAAGGCGAAGACTCGGCCGCGCAGCCGGTCCTCCACCTCGAAGCCGATCAGCGTGTAGCCGATGATCCAGCTGACGCCGGCGAACAGGCCCACGCAGAACGCCGCGGCGGTGGCCAGCACGAAGTCCCGCAGCAGCGACATCACCAGCAGCGTGACGCCGGCCAGCCCGATGGCGTGGGTGAAGACGCTGCGCCGCGGCACCGTGGGCAGGATGCGCGGGCCGGCCAGCATGCCGATCGCCAGACCGGTGAAGACGACGCCGAACACGACCGAGTAGCCGGCGGCACCGGCCCGCAGGGTGGCCACGTAGAGCTGCGCGACGCCGACGGTGAGGCCGCCGGCCCCGAACGCGCCGATGACGCCGACGTAGAGGGCGCGCATGAACGGCTGCCCGCGGAGGAAGGCCACGCCCTCGACGACCAGCGAGAACACGTTGCGCTGTGCGCCGTCCCGGTCGACCGGCGTCCCGGGGATGAGCCGGCGGGAGAGCAGCACGGTCACGGCGCTGAGGCCGAAGCTGCCGGCGTTGACGACCAGGGCCACGACGATCGCGGTCCGCGCCTCGGTGCCGTCCCCCTCGCCGAGCAGCCGGCTGACGGTGGACAGCAGCGCGAAGAGCAGGGCCGCGACGGGGACGGCGCCGTACACGGAGAACAGCGAGACCTGGTTGGCGACGGCGAGCCGCTCGCGGGGCACGATCGAGACCCAGATCGCCTGCTTGGCCGGGTTGGTGAACAGCCCGACCGCCTCGACGAGGAACTGGGCGACGTAGAGCCAGGTCAGCTCGTAGGTGACCGCGATGGACAGGTACAGCGTGAGCGCCAGCAGCTCGCCGACGACGACCGTCGTCCGCCGGTCCAGCCGGTCGGCCAGTGCCCCCGCCAGCGGGCCGAGCACCAGGTCCGGCAGCAGCCGGGTGAGGATGACGCCGGAGATCGCCGCGCCCTGCACGGCCAGGGACTCCTCGCGGGTGAGCTGCTGGGCCATCGCCGTCGTGGCCAGCAGGCCCAGCCAGTCGCCGAGGCTGGAGACGGTGATCGCCGCCCACAGCCGGCGGAACACCGGGATGCGGACCAGCGCGAGGAAGGCGTTGTCGGGCCGCTCCCCGGCCGGGGTCGGGGCCGCGGTCGCGCGCTCCTCGGTCACAGTCCCCGCCGTCCGCTCGTCGTCCCGTCGGGGGGAGGGTAGTGGCGCGAGGTGACCGATCGGTGTCGTCCGACCCCCGGACGGGGGAGCGGTCAGGGACGGCGGCGGTGCAGCGTCACCGGCACGGGTGGCGGGCTGGCCGGGTGCGGGGCGACCAGGCCCCGGTCCAGCCGCTCCTCGGTCAACCGCCGCAGCTCCTCGTAGGCCGCCGTCCCCAGGAGGGCGGTGAGCTCCCCGGCGTAGGTGACCACGAGCGGCTCGGCGGAGACGTGGGCGGCGGGCGAGCCGGTGCACCACCAGTGCAGGTCGTGCCCGCCGGGCCCCCAGCCGCGGCGGTCGAACTCGCCGATGCTCGACACCAGCACGGTCGTGCCGTCGGGGCGCTCGACCTCCTCCTGCTCGCGGCGCACCGGCAGCTGCCAGCACACGTCGGGCTTGGTCAGCAGCGGGTGCAGGCCCTCGCGCAGCGCCATGCGGTGCAGCGCGCAGCCGGTGCCGCCGGGGAAGCCGGGCCGGTTGAGGAAGACGCAGGCGCCGTCGACCAGCCGGGTGCGCAGCGACCGGACGCCGCCCTCGTCGTCGGCGTCGTCCTCCTCGGTCCAGGCGCCGCGGCCGACCGGCGCGAGCTGCCAGTCCTCGTCGGGCAGGTCGGCGACGGCGGCGGTGACCCGGGCCAGGTCGTCCTCGTCGGTGAAGAAGGCGCCGTGGCTGCAGCAGCCGTCGTCCGGGCGGCCCTCGACGACGCCGGCGCAGCCGCGGCCGAAGACGCACGTCCAGGCCGACGACAGCCAGGTCAGGTCGGCCCGGACCACGTGGTGCGGATCGGCCGGGTCGGGGAACTCGACCCACTCCCGGGCGAAGTCCAGTGGCACCTCGGGCGGGACGTCGTGCACGCGGCCAGCCTAGGGAAGGGACCCCGTCCGCCTCACGCCTCGCTCCGCTCGGCGCGAGCCTCTGGAGGGGGCCAGGCAGACTGACCACATGAGGCTCGGGGTGCTGGACGTCGGCTCGAACACCGTGCACCTGCTCGTGGTCGACGCCCATCGGGGCGGCCACCCCACACCGCAGCACGACGACCGGTGGCTGCTGCGCCTCGCCGAGCACGTCGGCGACGACGACCTGCTGTCCAAGGACGGCGAGAAGGCGCTGCTCCGAGCGGTGCGCAAGGCGTGCGAGCAGGCCGAGAAGCAGGGCTGCGACGAGGTGCTCGCGCTGGTCACCTCCGCCATCCGCGAGGCCCGCAACGGCATGGAGGTGCTGGAGCGGGTCCGGGAGAAGACCGGTGTGCAGCTGCAGGTGACCAGCGGCGAGGAGGAGGCGCGGCTGACCTTCCTCGCCGTCCGCCGCTGGTTCGGGTGGAGCGCCGGGCGGCTGCTCGTGCTCGACATCGGCGGCGGGTCGCTGGAACTGGCCAGCGGGATCGACGAGGACCCCGACGTCGCGTTGTCGCTCCCGCTGGGCGCCGGCCGGATGACCCGCCGGTACCTGCCCGAGGCGCGCTCCGGCGGGCGCCCGGACCTGGCCGCGCTCGCCGAGCTCGACGAGCACGCCGCCGACCTGCTGCGGCCGGCCGCGAAGAAGCTGCTGGGCGGCGGGCCGCCGGACCTGGTCGCCGCGACCTCGAAGACCTTCCGCACGCTGGCCCGGCTGACCGGCGCGGCGCCCTACTCCGCGGGGTTGCGCGCCCCGCGCCAGCTGACCCTCGACGGGCTGGGCCAGCTGCTGGGCTTCGTGGCCCGCATCGAGTCCTCGGCGCTGGCCGAGCTGCAGGGCGTGTCGCCCGACCGCGCGCACCAGATCCCCGGTGGCGCCGTCGTGGCGCGGGCCGCGATGCGGGCACTGGACGTACCGTCCGTCCGGATCTGCCCGTGGGCGCTGCGGGAGGGCGTCATCCTCCGGCGACTGGACTCGTTGGAGGACGAGAGATGAGCACTCCTGCCGGCAGCCGCGGCGAGGGGCGCCGCGATCCGGAGACCGGCGGGCGGCCGCTGGCCGACATCCTGCGCGAGGCCGGGGTCGAGTCGCCGACCCGTGGCCGGCGCCGGCGCGGGGATGAACTCGAGGACACCGGCGTCCGCCAGCGCGGCTCGGGGGACACCGGACGGGTGGCCGAGCGGCCGCAGTTCGGACGGCGCGCCACCGACCGGCCCGGGGACGCCACCCCGGTCCCCGAGCGGCGGGCCGGGCGCGGGCAGCACGAACCCTCGACCGCGGCCATCCCCGGGCTGCGGCCCTCTCGCAAGCCCGGCGTCCCAGGTGCGGCCGCACCGGGCACGACCGGCGACGACGGCGTGCGGGAGGGGCGGCCGCGGGAACGCGCACCCCGCGAGCGGGCGGCCCGGGAACGGGCGCCGCGGGCGGCGACGGCGACCGACGCGGGGCCGCGGACCGGCCCGATCCCCGTCGTCCGGACCGACGACCCGCCGCTGCTCGAGGACGAGGGCCTGGCACCCCGCGAGGGCGCGATGGCCTGGCTGCGCTTCGGCGGCGAGCTGGTGCTCGCGCTCGCCGCCGGTGTCGGTATCTACTTTCTGTTCACCGTGCTCTGGCAGCAGCTGCCCTACCTGGCCGTGCTGCTCGCCCCCCTCGCCGTGGCCGGCCTGGTCGGCGGCGTCGGCGCGGTGCGGCAGCGGCAGGACCGGGAGGCGGCCGGCGTGCGGCTGGTGGCGGTCCTCGTCTTCGCCGGGACCCTGCTCACCATCGCGCCCGCCGCCGGCCTGCTCTCCACCGGCTGATCAGTCCTCGTCCTCCTGGTCGGCGGCGGCGAACCGCTCCACGATCGCGGCGGTGAACGCGTCGAGGTCGTCGGGGTTGCGGCTGGTCACCAGGTTGCCGTCGACGACGACCTCCTCGTCCACCCACGTGGCGCCGGCGTTGCGCAGGTCGGTCTGCAGGGAGGGCCAGGAGGTCATCCGCCGCCCGCGGACGACGTCGGCCTCGACCAGCACCCACGCGGCGTGGCAGATGGCCGCGACCGGCTTGCCCGAGTCGAAGAACGCCTTGACGAAGGCCACGGCGTCGGCGTCGGCGCGGACGAAGTCGCCGTTGATGACGCCGCCGGGCAGGACCAGCGCGCCGTAGGCGTCGGGGTCGGCGGAGCTGACCACCGCGTCCACCTTCCTGGTGTCGCCCTTGTCGATGTGCTCGTAGGCGGTGATCTCCCCGGCCTCGAGCGACACCAGCTCCGGCAGCGCGCCGGCCTCCTCGAGGGCCTGCCACGGTCGGTCGAGCTCGACCTGCTCCACCCCGTCGGTCGCGAGGACGGCCACCGTCAACCCGTTCAGTTCTCCTGCCATGCGGCGGCGGCTACCCCGGCCCCCGACGGGACACACGCCCCGAGCACTAGGTTCGGCCCCGTGCGCGCGCAGATCACACCGCCGGTGCGCCGCCTGCTCGACGTCCTCTCCGGTGCGCAGGTCGGGCCGGCGACCGTGGTGGTCCGCGCGGCCGACCCCGGCGCCGAGGAGCGCTGCCACGCGCTGGCGGGCGGCCGGGTGCGGCTGATCGGCGGGCAGCGGTCCCGACGGCGGCGCGCGGCCGCCGACCTGGCCTTCGTCCGTTGCCTCACCGTGCTGATGAGCGGGGCCGGGCGGCCCGGCGTCGGCACCACCGACCCGCGGCTGGTCGCCCTCGCCGGCGAGCGCGCCGCCTGGAACGACCGAGCCCCCGACACCTGGGAGTACGTCATGCCGTGGCACGTCCGCAGCGAGCAGCAGCGCCGGCTGGTCGCCGGCGGGTACCGGGTGCGGGTGGTCCTGCGTCCGCGTCCGGGGAGCGCCGCGTGAGCGCGGCCGCCCGCTCCGGGCTGGCCATCATCGGCGGCGGGAAGATCGGCGAGGCGCTGCTCTCCGGCCTGGTCCGCCGCGGCGGGGCCGAGGGGATCGTCGTCTGCGAGCGGCATCCCGAGCGCGCGGCGCAGCTGACCGCCCGGTACGGCGTCCCGGTGCTGGGGCTGGCGGATGCCGCCGCCCGTGCCCGGGTGCTGCTGCTCGCGGTCAAGCCGCAGGACATCGGCACGCTGCTCGGCCTGCTGGCGGGCTCGGTCGACACCGGGCACCTGGTGGTGTCGGTGGCGGCCGGCGTCCCGACGTCGACGATCGAGGCCGCGCTGCCCGACGGCGTCCCCGTCGTCCGGGTCATGCCCAACACCCCGGCGCTGGTCGACGAGGGGATGAGCGTGCTGTCGGCCGGCGCGCACGCCGACGAGGGGCACCTGGACGAGGCCGAGGCGCTGCTGGCCGCCGTCGGGCGGGTGCGGCGGGTGCCGGAGGCGCAGCAGGACGCCGTCACGGCGCTGTCGGGGAGCGGCCCGGCCTACTTCTTCTACCTGGTCGAGGCGATGGTCGACGCCGGGATCCTGCTGGGCTTGCCCCGCGACCTGGCCGTGGACCTCATCGTGCAGACCGCGCTGGGGTCGGCGGTCATGCTCCGCGACTCCGGCGAGCACCCGGTGCAGCTGCGGGAGGCGGTCACCAGCCCCGGCGGGACGACGATCGCCGCCATCCGGGAGCTGGAGCGGCACAGCGTGCGCGCGGCGCTGATCGCGGCGATCGAGGCGGCGCACGCCCGCTCGGTGGAGCTCGGACGGGCCGCACGGGACCGGTGACCGTATCCCAACGGAGCGTCGATGTATCGACAATCCGTGACGGGTCCGAGACATGTCGTCGACGACGCGCCCGAGGACATGTCGACCGAGCTACATAGGTGTAGTTCTGCCCAGGACGGACCGTTCCCCCTGTTCGTTTCTTCCATCGCTTCTGTCACGCATGTCCCCCTACTCTCTGTGTCAGCACGTGCGTGCCCCGTAGTCGGTGGGGAAGCCGACGCCCGACGCGTGCTAGGTCCGGAGATGAAGAGATGACCATGCCCCAGCGCACCGTTCCCGCCGCCTACGCCCGTCCCGGCGTCCCCGGCCCGCGCCCCGTCGGCCGGCCCATCCAGGCCGCCACCATGGCCCGCCCGATCCCGCCGCAGCACCCGGCCGCCATGCCCGTCGGCCGCCCGCCGGTCCCGGCCCCCCGCGCCGCCGTCACCTTCCTGACGGTCGCCGAGGTCGCCAGCATGATGCGCGTCTCCAAGATGACCGTGTACCGCCTGGTGCACGCCGGTGAGCTCGCCGCCGTCCGCGTGGGCCGCTCCTTCCGCGTCCCCGAGCGCGCCGTCCAGGACTACCTGCGCGACGCCTACACCGACATCGCCTGACGCAGGACCTCTTGCCCCCCGCCGCTCGCACGCTCGTGGCGGGCCCCTGCACGGAGGCCGTTCCAGCACGTCACCTGCACCACCCCACCCCCTCCGGGTGGGTCCGGACGCCGGCAACCCCACGCGGCAGCGTCGCCGCGGGGGCGCCGGGTACGCTCGGACGCCGAGCGACGCCCGGGGCCGGTCCGGTCCGGGTCGTCGCACACGAGCTGATCACCTCGCGCGGCGCCCGGTGCGACCTCCCGGTCGACGGTGGCCGCCGCGCCGCAACGACGTCGGGAGCACGCACATGGGTTCGGTCATCAAGAAGCGCCGCAAGCGGATGGCGAAGAAGAAGCACCGCAAGCTGCTGAAGAAGACCCGCGTCCAGCGCCGCAACAAGAAGTGAGCTGACGCTCGTGCCGCCCGCAGTCGTCCTGGTCACCGGTGTGAGCCGGTGGCTCGGCGGTGCGCTGGCGGCCGAGCTCGCTCGGGACCGCGCCATCGAGCGGGTCATCGGGGTGGACACGGTCCCCCCGTCGCCGGAGATGCTCCGCCGGCTGGGCCGCACCGAGTTCGTGCGGGCCGACATCCGCAACCCGTTGATCGGCAAGGTCATCGCGACGGCCTCGGTCGACACGGTCGTGCACATGAACATCAGCTCCACGCCCGTCGGCTCCGGCGGGCGGGGGCCGATGAAGGAGCTCAACGTCATCGGCACGATGCAACTGCTGGCCGCCTGCCAGCGGGCCGCATCGGTCCGCCGGTTCGTGCTGAAGTCCAGCAGCGCCGTCTACGGCGCCTCCCCGCGCGACCCCGCCGTCTTCACCGAGGCCATGCAGGCCCGCCGCGTCCCCTCCGGGGGCTTCGCCCGGGACAGTCTCGACATCGAGGGCTACGTCCGGTCCTTCGCGCGCCGCCGTCCCGACGTGGCCGTGGCCGCGCTGCGCTTCACCAACTTCATCGGTCCGCGCATCGACTCGGTGCTGACGCACTTCCTGCGCATGCCGCTGGTGCCCACGGCGCTCGGCTACGACGCCCGCGTCCAGTTGCTCCACGAGGACGACGCCCTCGCCGTGCTGACGCGGGCCACCACCGGCGACTTCGCCGGCACCGTCAACGTCGGCGGGGAGGGCACGCTGCTGCTGTCGCAGCTGATCCGCCGGCTGGGCCGGCTGCAGGTGCCGCTGCCCTCTCCAGCGCTGGGGTCGCTGGGCCGGCTCACCCGCCGGTTCGGGTACGTCGACTACTCCCCGGAGCAGATGCGCTTCCTCAACTTCGGCCGCGTCGTCGACACCACCGTCCTGCGTGGGGAGTTCGGCTACACCCCGCGCTACACCACCGAGCAGGCGCTGGCCGACTACGCGGCCACCGTGACGCCGGTCGTCCCCCCGGAGGTGATCGCCGGGGTGACCTCGGCCGCGCAGGACCTCGTGGCCCGCATCGGCGCGACGGCGGGCTCGGTGGGGGAGCGGTTCCGGCCGTCCCCGCCGTCCCCCGCCCTGCGGGCGGTGCGCGATGCCTGAGGCGCGGGTCATCCCGCTGCGCCCGGACGACGAGGAGCCCCGGGTCCCGCCGCCGTCGTCACCCTCCTGGGAGGAACAGGTCGCCGGCGGGCTGGAGTTCCTCCGCCGGCGGCTGACCGGCGACTACGCCACCGACGAGTTCGGCTTCGACCCCGACCTCACCGACCACGTGCTGCTGCCGGCCCTGCGGCCGCTGTTCTCCCGCTGGTTCCGGGTAGAGACCCACGGCGTGGAGAACGTGCCCGACACCGGCGGTGGCCTGGTCGTGGCCAACCACTCCGGGACGCTGCCGCTCGACGCGATGATGGCGACGGTCGCCCTGCACGACGACCACCCGGCCCGGCGCCGGCTGCGGCTGCTCGGCGCCGACCTGGTGTTCGACCTGCCGGTCATCGGCTCGCTGTCACGCAAGCTCGGGTCCACGCTCGCCTGCAACGAGGACGCCGAGCGGCTGCTGACCAGTGGCGAGCTGGTCGGGGTCTTCCCCGAGGGCTTCAAGGGGATCGGCAAGCCGTTCCGCGAGCGGTACACCCTGCAGCGGTTCGGCCGGGGTGGTTTCGTCACCGCCGCGCTGCGCACCGGTGCGCCGATCATCCCGTGCGCCATCGTCGGCGCCGAGGAGACCTACCCGATGATCGGCAACTCCAAGACCCTCGCCCGGCTGCTCGGCCTGCCCTACTTCCCGATCACGCCGACCTTCCCGGCGCTGGGCCCGCTCGGGCTGGTGCCGCTGCCGTCGAAGTGGCTGATCGCGTTCGGCGAGCCGATCGAGACGGCGTCCTTCGGCCCGGCCGCCGCCGAGGACCCGATGCTCGTCTTCAACCTCACCGACCAGGTCCGCGAGACCATCCAGCAGTCGCTCTACCAGTTGCTCCTGCAGCGGAAGTCCGTCTTCAGCTAGCGGGTCGCCCTGCGGGGCGCCCCGACGAGTGGGGTCGGAGGCCTCCGCGAGGAGCGGCGGGCGGAGCTCCACGCAGGTCGGGGACGGCACGTGGCCGCGGTCGGCGCGCGGAGCGCGACGGTCAGGAGAGTTTCCGGCGGCGCAGCGCGAGCGCGCCACCGACCAGGCCGCCGGAGAGCGCGGCGGCCGCCACGGTCGGGACGACGGTCTTCGCGGCCTTGCGGCCGGTCCGGAAGTCCTTGATCTCCCAGCCGCGGGACCGGGCCACCGCCCGCAGCTCGGTGTCGGGGTTCACCGCGACCGCGCGGCCGGCGAGCGTGAGCATCGGCAGGTCGTTGGAGCTGTCGCTGTAGGCGGTGCAGCGGGAGAGGTCCAGGCCCTCCCGCTCGGCCAGCGCCCGGACCGCCTCCGCCTTGGCCTCGCCGTGCATCAGCTCGCCGACCAGCCGCCCGGTGTAGTGCCCGTCGACGACCTCGGAGACGGTGCCGAGCGCGCCGGTCAGGCCCAGCCGGTGGGCGATGATGCTGGCCAGCTCCACCGGCGTCGCCGTCACGAGCCAGACCCGCTGCCCGGCGTCGAGGTGCTGCTGGGCGAGCACCCGGGTGCCGGCCCAAATCCGGTCGGCCATGAGCTCGTCGTAGATCTCCTCGCCGGCCTGGACGATCTCGGTCACCGGGCGCCCGGCGACGAAGGCCAGCGCACTCTCCCGGATCGTGTGCATGTCGTCGGCGCTCTCGTTGCCGGCGATCCGGAACTTGGCCTGCTGCCACACGAAACGGGACATGTCGCGGGCCGTGAGGTACTTCCGGGCCGCCAGACCGCGGGCGAACCAGAAGATCGACGCGCCCACCATCATCGTGTTGTCGACGTCGAAGAACGCCGCGGCGGTCATGTCCGGGACGACGGCCGGCGCGGGCTCGACCTCGGCGGCCGCGGCCGAGGCGGCACCGGCGACGTGCGCCCGCGTCTCCTCGTCCAGCAGGGCCGCCGAGCGCGCGCGGCGGCCACGGAAGGGCAGTCCCGGCACGACGACCTCCACTGTCGCTTCCTCCACCGCCCTTCCGGGCGGCGGGTGGCTCACCGGTCCCGACCCTAGTGGCGGCCGAGGCCGCGGCGGCCGGGGACCCCGGGCGGCCCCGGCCCGCGCCGACTCAGCAGACGAGGCGCCCGATGCAGGTGTCCACCAGGGGGAGGTCCAGCACCGGGGCCGAGGGTGCCGCGGGGACCACCGGGGCCGGCCGCGGCAGCTCCGGCCGGGGCGGCGGCCGCTCACCGACGGGCGGGGTGTCCGGCGCCGGGGGCGGCACCGGCGCCGTCCCCCCGTCGCTGCGGGACGCCGGCGGGCTGCCCCGGTCGCCGCCGGTGCCGCTCCCGGCGGTGGGTGCGGCCGGCGCGGGTCCTGGCTGCGGCGCCGGCGGGGCGGTGCCGGCAGGGTCGTCGACGTCCTCGGACGACGGCTCGTCGTCGGAGGGGACGTCGGTGTCGGACGGTGGCGCCTCGTCGGTGGGCGTGCCGGTGGCGGGGACCTCGCTCGGGCACGCGACGGGGACCGGTCCCAGCTCGTCGGTGCCGGCGGTGGCCGGTCCGGCGGCGCAGCCCAGTGCGGTCAGCACGCCGGTGGCCCGGTCGGTGACGTCGGCCAGCACGTCGAGGGACGCGGCCGCCGCGCCCTCCGGCAGGCCGGGCCGCAGCGCGGCCAGCTCCGCGCCCTGCCGGCCGGCCCAGTCGGCCAGCTCGTCCACGAGGGCGGCGTCGCGGCCGGCGACCGCCTGCGCGGTGAGCAGCGCGGTGGCCTCCCGGGTCTGGGCTTCCATGGTGCCGAGCAGGTCGCGCACGTCGGCGGCCCCGGGGTCGGTCAGGGCGGCGAGCTCGTCGAGGCGGGTCCCGGCGAACTCCAGCAGCGTCAGGCCCCGGTCGTCGCCGGCGAGGGCGAGCTGGGTCTGCTCGGTGCCGCGCTTCACCCCGTACAGCGCGTCGCCGGGCCGCGCGTCGGCGGACAGCGCCGCCAGCGTGCCGAGGGCGGTGACGGCAATCGCCGCACCCGCCAGGCCGGCGGTCAGCCGGGTGCGCCAGGCCGGCGGGGGGCCGCCGTCCGCGCGCGGGGCCAGGAGTCGGCGCAGACCGGAGCGGGGGGCCGGCTGGGGCGTGCGGACCGCGGCCATCGCGACCAGCCGGTCGCGGGTGGCGGCCCGGAACCGCGGGTCCGGTGCGTCGTCGAGGTCGGCCGCCAGCTGCTGCAGGCGGGCGACCACCGCGTCCTCCCCGTCGCGCACGGCGGTGCGCCGGGCGGCCGGCGGCGTCGCGCCGTCGTGCGTGGTCACCTCGTGCCTCCGGGGGATCGGTCGGGAGAGCGCCTCCACCCGGGGAACGACGCCGCCGATCCGGTCGTTACGGGGTGCCGGCGAGTGGGTGCTGTGGTGTTCACCGCAACCCCTCCGGCAACAGGCTCGCCAGCCGGCGCACCGCCCGGTGCTGGAGCGCCTTGATCGCACCGTCCTTCTTGCCCATGACCGCGGCGGTCTCGGCCACCGAGAGCCCCTGCAGGAAGCGCAGCGAGATGCACTCCTGCTGCTCGCTGCCCAGCTGCCGGATGCAGGCCAGCAGCTGCTCGTTGGTCAGCGCCTGCACGACGGCGTCCTCCGGGCCGTCCGTGGCGCGGTCGGCATCGCGCATGTCCGCGGTGGTGACCTCCAGCCGGAACCGGCTGCTCTTCACGTGGTCGCGGACGATGTTGCGGGCGATCGTCACCAGCCAGGCCCCGACGTCGCGCCCCTGGAAGGACAGCGAGTCGATCCGGCGCAGCGCGCGGACGAAGGTCTCGCTGGTGAAGTCCTCGGCCTGCGCGCGGTCGCCCACCCGGTGCAGCAGGTACCGGTGGACCATCGGGACGTAGTGGTCGTACAGGCCGCCGAACGCCTCCGCGTCGCCGTCCTGCACCCGGCGGACCAGCGCCCACACGTCGACCGCGGGCGGGGGGACCACCGCGCCGAGGGCGGCCAGCTCCTCGGCGAGCTCCCGCTCGGCGATCCCCTGCGCGGCCTCGTCCGGCTCGGTCGCGTCCGGGCCGGGGACGGCGTCCGGCGACAGGGGTTCCGGAGGGGGCAGTGTGTCGCCGGCGGTCCGCGGGTAGGGCGTGGGGCGCGGACGTGACCCGCCGGACGCGGCTGCGGACACGCGCTCGTCCGCAGGGCGCGACCGTGGCATGCGTCCGTCCTCCCGTCCACCCGCCGGAGACCCCGTCGTCCCCGGCCCACGGCGCCCGGCCGAACGCGGTCGCAGTGCTGCGGGTCGGAGCCCATGGTGACAACATCGCTGCAGCCCGTCCACGCCACCCCGTTCCGGCCGCCGTGAGGCGGATCGCGGACGGCCGGGAGGGCTCCACCGGAGGAGAGGTGCATGACCGACGTCGGTAGCTCGCTGTCCGCCCTCGTGCGCGCCGCGGCCCGGGACCGGGCGGACGCGCCGGCCGTCGTGGCCGGCGAGCAGCGGCTGACCTGGAGCGAGCTGGACGCGCTGGTGGACCGCGTGGCCGCGGGGTACGCCGCCCGCGGCCTGGCGCCGGGCGACCGGGTGGCGGTCCAGCTGCCCAACGGCGTCGACTGGCTGCGGGCGACGCTGGGTGCGCTGCGCGCAGGACTGGTCGTCGTCCCGGTGAACACCGCCTACACCGACCCGGAGCTGGAGTACGTCCTCACCGACTCCGCCGCGTCGCTGCTCGTCGCGGCCGGGGACCGGCCGCAGGCGGCCGGCGTGCCGGTGGTCGCCGGCCCGCCCGCGGACGACGCCGCACCGCCCGCGGTCCCCGAGGCCCCGGACACCCCGGCCTTCCTCGCCTACACCAGCGGGACCACCGGCCGGCCGCGCGGCGCGATCCTCACGGCTGCGGCCCTGCGGGCCAACCAGGAGCAGTGCCTGCGGATGGACCCGCCGCCGGTCCGGCCCGACGACCGCGTCCTGCTGGTGCTGCCGCTGTTCCACGTCTACGGCCTCAACGCCGGCTTCGGCCTGGTCGCGGCCACGGGGGCCTGCGCGGTGCTCGTGGAGTCCTTCGACCCGGTGGCGTCGCTGGAGCTCATGGCCCGCGAGGAGGTCACCGCGATCCCGGGTGCCCCGCCGGTGTACCAGGCCTGGCTGGCCGTCGCCGATGCCGCCGGGTCCGACGCCGGCCTGCGCCGTGCCTTCGCCGCCGTCCGGATCGCCTCCTCGGGCGCCGCGCCGCTCCCCGCGGACGTCTGGACGGCGATGCGCGAGCGGGCCGCGGTTCCCGTCTGGGAGGGCTACGGGCTCACCGAGGCCGGTCCGGTGGTGGCCAGCACGCTGGCGACCGGGCGGGCCAAGCCGTCCTGCATCGGCGGCCCGATACCCGGGGTGGAGCTGCAGCTGCGCGACACCGCGCTGCACGAGCCGGTGGAGGACGAGGAGGCCGCACCCGGCGAGCTCGCCCAGGACGGCCCCGGCGAGATCTGGGTGCGCGGCGCCAACCTCTTCTCCGGGTACTGGCCCGACGGCATCGACGGCCCGGACGCCGAGGGCTGGCTGGCCACCGGGGACCTCGCCTACGCAGACGAGGACGGCGACCTGCACCTGGTCGACCGGCGCAGCGACCTGATCCTGGTCAGCGGCTTCAACGTCTACCCGGCCGAGGTGGAGCGGGTGCTCGACACGCACCCGGCGGTCGCGGAGAGCGCGGTCATCGGTGTGCCCGACCCGCAGACCGGTGCCGCCGTCCGGGCCGTGGTCGCGCTGCGCCCGGGCCGGGAGCTCGCCTTCGAGGAGCTCCGCGAGCACGCCGCGGCGTCCCTCGCGCGGTACAAGGTGCCGACGTCGGTGCAGGTACTGTCCGCGCTGCCGCACTCGCTGACCGGCAAGGTCAGCCGGGCGCGGCTGCGCGAGCTGGGCCTGGCCCGCGTCGACGAGCCGACGTCCGGGGACGACGGTGACCGCTGACGCACCGCGGCTGCAGCTGCTGACCCGCGCCGACTGCCACCTGTGCGCGGTGGCCGCGGAGACCCTCGAGCGGATCGCCGCCGAGGCCGGGCTCACGGTCGCGGCCGTCGACGTGGACGCCGACCCCGAGCTGCAGGCCGAGTACGGCGACCGGGTGCCGGTGGTGCTGCTCGACGGTCAGGAGCACTCCTACTTCACGGTCGACGTCCCCCGACTGCGCCGGGACCTCGGTCTGCGGTAGAAGGGACCTGGCCCCCTTGCAGGGTCCCGTCGCGAGCTTGCGAGCGGTGGGGGGCGAGGGGGTCCTTGCTCCGGCCGGGGTGCTCGGCGAGACGCGGGGTATGGTGTCCACCACAGCGGGGCGCGTCTGCGCTGCGGAGCGGCCTCCCGGCCCCCCGGCGACTTTGTTCCTGCGTTCACAAGCGGTTACCGTGGCGGTCGCCGGGCGGCCGACCGCCCGGGTCCCCGATGTCGTTCGACCGCATCCGGCACCCGCCGGACCTCGGGCGCGACCGTTGTGGAGTAGGCCCGTGTCCTCACCCCGGCCCCGGATCCCGGAGGCCACCGTCGCCCGCCTGGCCGTGTACCTGCGCGTGCTCGCCGGTCTGGCCGACGGCGGCCGCAGCAACGTCTCCTCCGGTGAGCTGGCCTCGGCGGCGGGCGTCAACCCGGCCGGGCTGCGCAAGGACCTCTCCCACCTGGGCCCGTGCGGGGTCCGCGGGGTGGGCTACGAGGTGGCGGCGCTGCGTGACCGCATCGCCCGCGTCCTCGGGGTCGAGCGGTCCCGTCCGTGCGTGCTGGTCGGGATCGGCAACCTGGGCACGGCCCTGGCCGACTACGCCGGCTTCGGCAGCCGCGGGTTCCGCTTCGTCGGACTCTTCGACGCCGCCCCGGACCGCGTCGGCCGCCGGATCGGTGGTCAGCCGGTGCGCCCGATGGCCGAGCTGGACGAGGTGGTGGCCGCGACGGCGGCCACGATCGGGGTCATCGCGACACCGGCCGACGTCGCCCAGTCGGTCTGCGACCGGCTGACCGCGGCCGGGGTGAGGAGCATCTTGAACTTCGCGCCGGTGGCGCTGAACGCGCCCGCGGGGGTCGACGTCCGCCAGGTCGACCTCTCCGTCGAACTGCAGGTGCTCGCCTTCCTCGGTCAGCAGCGCGGCAGCGCGGCGCCGGCCGTGGAGGTGACGGCATGAGCCTCCTGGCCGTCGGCGTGAGCCACCAGACCGCTCCCGTAGCGCTGCTCGAGCAGTTCGCGATGGGCGCCGACGACACCGTCAAGGCGCTGCACGAGCTGATCGGCGGCGACCACGTCAGCGAGGCGATCGTGCTCGCGACCTGCAACCGGGTCGAGGTCTTCGCCGAGGTGGACCGGTTCCACGGCGGCGTCACCGACGTCAGCCGGGTGCTGGCCCGGCAGGCCGGCGCGACGGTGGAGGAGCTCTCCCCGTACGTGACCGTCCACTACGAGGACCAGGCCGTCGCGCACCTGTTCACCGTCGCCGCGGGACTGGACTCCATGGTCGTCGGCGAGACCCAGGTCCTCGGCCAGCTGCGCAACGCCTACGCGCTGGCCCGCGAGCAGGGCACCGTCGGGCGGGTGCTGCACCCGGTCGCGCAGCGGGCGCTGCGGGTGGGCAAGCGGGTCCACTCCGAGACCGGGATCGACAAGGCCGGCGCCTCGCTGGTGTCGGTCTCCCTCGACCGCGCCGAGGAGCGGATCGGCTCCCTCGAGGGCCGGCCGGTGCTCGTCGTCGGCGCGGGCTCGATGGGGGCGCTGGCCGCCACCACGCTGGCCCGCCGCGGCGCCCGGGTGACCATCCTCAGCCGCACCCCCGCGCACGCCGAGCGGCTGGCCGCCTCCGTCGAGGGCCGGACCGCCGAGCTCGCCGACCTGCCGGCGGAGATCGCCGCCGCCGACGTGCTGGTCACCTGCACCGGTGCCCGCGGCCTCGTGGTCGGCACCGAGGTGGTGGCCGGTGCGATGGCCGCCCGGCCGGACCGGCCCCTGGTCGTCATCGACCTGGCGCTGCCCCGCGACGTCGACCCCGGCGTGGCCGCGCTCCCCGGTGTGCACGTGGTCGACCTGGCCCTCCTGCAGGGCGAGAGGAGCGGAGCCCTCCTGCAGGGCGAGAGGAGCGGAGCCCTCCTGCAGGGCGAGCGGGGCGCCGACGGGCACGCGTCCGCGAGCCCGGTGGCGGCGGACGACGTCGCCGCGGCGCACGCCCTCATCGAGGCCGAGACCGCGCTGCTGCGCGCCGAGCGGCAGGCCGCCGCGGTGGCGCCCACGGTCTCCGCGCTGCGCAGCCAGGCCGCCGAGGTGGTCGACGCCGAGCTGCTGCGGCTGTCCGCGCGCGTCCCGGACCTCGACGCCCGCGCCCGCGCCGAGGTGGCCCGGACCGTGCGCCGCGTCGTCGACAAGCTGCTGCACGAGCCGACCGTGCGGGTCAAGGAGCTGGCCAGCGCACCTGGCGGGGTGGACTACGCCGACGCGCTGCGGGCCCTGTTCGGCCTCGGCATCGACGCCGAGGTGCTCCCCGCGCGGACCAACCTGGCCGAGGCCGTCGCCGTCGACCCCGACGAGCTGCGCCCCGGGGGGACGACGTGACGATCAGCACCGCCACGCTCCGGCTGGGCACCCGGGCGAGCCGGCTGGCGACCACCCAGTCGCAGGCGGTGGCCGACGCGATCACCGCGGCCAGCGGCGTGCCGGTGCAGCTTGTGCACATCAGCACCGAGGGCGACCGCTCCTCGGCGGCGATCGCCCAGCTCGGCGGTACCGGCGTGTTCGTGACGGCGATCCGGCAGGCGCTGCTCGAGGGCACCGTCGACGTCGCCGTCCACAGCTACAAGGACCTGCCCACGCTGCCCGAGCCGGGGCTGACCATCGCCGCCGTCCCGCCGCGGGAGGACCCGCGCGACGCGCTGGTCGCCCGCGACGGCCTCACCCTGGGCGAGCTGCCGCCGGGGTCGAGGGTGGGCACCGGCGCCCCGCGCCGGGTCGCGCAGCTGCGCGCCCTCGGGCTCGGCCTCGAGGTGGTGCCGATCCGCGGCAACGTGGACACCCGGATGGCCAGGGTCGTGCCGGGCGACCTGGACGCCGTCGTGCTGGCCCGCGCCGGGCTGTCCCGGCTCGGCCAGCTGTCCGCCGTCACCGAGACCCTCGACCCGCTGCAGGTCCTCCCCGCGCCGGCGCAGGGCGCGCTGGCCGTGGAGTGCCGCAGCGACGACGAGCGCACCCGGCAGCTGCTCGCCGCCCTCGAGGACGCCGGCACCCGGGCCTGCGTGGTCGCCGAGCGGACCACGCTGGCGGCGCTGGAGGCTGGCTGCAGCGCGCCGGTCGCCGCGTACGCCGAGCTGGCCGAGGGCGAGGACGGCCCCGAGCTGTTCCTCCGTGCCTCGGTCACCGCGCTGGACGGCAGCGACGGCGTCCGCGGCTCGACCACCGGACCGCCGGCCGAGGCCGAGCGGCTCGGCCGGGAGCTCGCCGCGGACCTCCTCGACCGCGGCGCCGCCGAGCTCATGGCGGCGTCCCGGTGAACTCCACCCCTCGGGCCGGGCAGCAGACCCCGGGCCCCCGTACCCCCGCACACGAGCCCTCCGGGGCCATGTCATCAGAGCCCTACCGGGCAGAACCTAGGAGCAGGACATGACGCGCAAGAACGGCGCGGCGGCCGGCAGGGTCGTCTTCGTCGGCGCCGGCCCGGGCGACCCCGGGATGCTGACCGCCCGCGCGACCGCGGCGCTCGCCTCGGCCCACACCGTCCTCGTCGACCCCGACGTCCCGCCGGCGATCGCCGAGGCCGTCCGCGCCGACCGGCCCGAGCTGGAGCTGACCCCCGCGGCGGGCGAGCCGGCCGAGGTGGCCAAGGCCGCCGTGGCCGCCGCCAAGGCCGGTGGCACCGTCGTCCGGCTGGTCGCCGGTGACCCGTTCACCTCCGACGACGTGGTCAAGGAGGTGCTGGCCGTCGGCCGCACCTCGGTCGGCTTCGACGTCGTCCCCGGCGTCGCCTCCGCGACCGCCGTCCCGGCGTTCGCCGGTGTCGCCCTCGGCGGCACCTCGCTGTCCGCGGACCTGCGCGGGGGCGAGGCCCACCTGGCCGCGCTGGCCGCCGCCGCCAAGAGCCTGGACGCGCCGCTGGTGCTGCAGGGCAACGCCGAGGACCTCCCCGACGCCGCCGCGCGGCTGGTCGAGGGCGGCCTGTCCGCCGGCACCCCGGTGGTCGTCACCACCGGCGGCTCGGGCACCGGGCAGAAGAGCGTGGTCGCCAAGCTCGCCGCCGTCGCCGAGAAGGACGCCGGGCTGGACGCCGTCACCGGCCCGGTCGTGGCCACCGTCGGGTCGGCCGTCGACAAGCGCGCCCGGCTGTCCTGGTGGGAGAGCCGGCCGCTGTTCGGCTGGCGGGTGCTGGTGCCGCGCACCAAGGACCAGGCCGGCGAGATGAGCGACCGGCTGCGGGCCTACGGCGCAGTCCCGGTCGAGGTGCCCACGATCGCCGTGGAGCCGCCGCGCAGCCCCGCGCAGATGGACCGCGCCATCAAGGGCCTGGTCACCGGCCGCTACGGCTGGATCGTCTTCACCTCGGTCAACGCGGTGAAGGCCGTGCGGGAGAAGTTCGTCGAGCTCGGCCTCGACGCCCGCGCGTTCGCCGGGGTCAAGGTCGCCTGCGTCGGCCAGTCCACCGCCGACGCGGTGCGCGCCTTCGGCATCGTGCCGGAGCTGGTGCCCAGCGGGGAGCAGTCCAGCGAGGGCCTGCTGGCCGACTTCCCCGAGTACGACGACGTGCTCGACCCGATCGACCGGGTGCTGCTGCCCCGCGCCGACATCGCCACCGAGACCCTCGCCGCCGGGCTCAAGGAGCGCGGCTGGGAGATCGACGACGTCACCGCCTACCGCACCGTCCGGGCCGCCCCGCCGCCCGCGCCGGTGCGCGAGGCGATCAAGGGCGGCGGCTTCGACGCGGTGTGCTTCACCTCGTCGAGCACCGTGCGCAACCTGGTCGGCATCGCCGGCAAGCCGCACGCCAAGACCGTCGTCGCGGTGATCGGCCCGCAGACCGCGGCCACGGCGCAGGAGTTCGGCCTGCGGGTCGACGTCCAGCCCGAGACCGCCGCCGTCGGCCCGCTGGTCGACGCGCTCGCTGAGCACGCGCTGTCCCTCCGCGAGGCGGAGGAGGAGCGGTGAGCCGAGGCCCCGCGTGGAGGGGGGGGGGGGGGGGGGGGGGGGGGGGGGGGGGGGGGGGGGGGGGGGGGGGGGGGGGGGGGGGGGGGGGGGGGGCGGGCGGCGGGGGCGCTCCCGCCCCACGCGGCGGGG
>NZ_JBJGYN010000060.1:0-25304 GCF_054050015.1 Geodermatophilus sp. SYSU D01176
GCCTCGTTCAACGCCGCGACCTTGCGCTCGTCGACGTCGATCCCCACCACCTCGTGACCCAACTCCGCCATCGACGCCGCATGCACCGCACCCAGATAGCCGCAACCCACGACCGAGACCCTCATGAACCGCTCCATCTCAGAGATCGGCGGCGCCTCCCAGGACGCCGCCGAGGACAACCGCTGTCCGGTCGCTAGAGACTGCCCTCCGACGGTGACCAGGGAAAGTGCCGCGGATGTGGGCCCGCTCCCGCCGTCGTCACCTGCGAGGACCGGAACGGGTTCCCGACGGCACGACGGGCGTGCACCATGGCGCCCCGGAGGGAGGGGTCCGGGGGCTGTACGGGTCGGCTGCAGGCATCGGTCCCTGCCTCGTCTCCCCGAGCCCCGTTCCCCCGGCATCCACAACACCGTTGTTCGTCCTTCGGGCGGACGCCGCAACCCAGAGAGGACGTCGATGCCTCCGAGCCCCCGTCCGGCAGCGCTCCCCAGCATGGTGGCCGCGACCCCGTCGGGCTGCGCGACGTCCGACGTCGAGCTGGCCGGCACCCTCGCCCGGACGGCGGGGGAACGGCTGCAGTCCCTGCGCCGACACGGACCCGACCTGTCGTCGGAGGAGCTGCGGGTGCTCGGTGACACCGAGGCGCAAGCGGTGCTCGCGGCCGGTCTCGCCGCTGCCCGGCCCGGCGACGCGGTGCTCTCGGAGGAGTCGACCGACGACCGCACTCGCCTCGGGAAGGCGCGGGTGTGGATCATCGACCCACTGGACGGGACCCGCGAGTACTCGGAGGGACGAGCCGACTGGGCGGTGCACGTGGCCCTGTGGGAGAGAGGCTCCCTTGTCACGGGGGCCGTGGCGCTGCCCGCGGTGGGCCTGCTCCTGACATCGGACCCGGCGCCGGTGGTGCCGCCGCGCGACGAGGGGTCGCCACTGCGCATGGCCGTGAGCCGCAGCCGCCCGCCCTGGCCCTACACGCAGCCCAGGCGGTGGAGGCCGAGCTGGCGAGCATGGGCTCCGCCGGTTTCAAGGTGAGTGCGGTGGTCCGTGGCGAGGTCGACCTCTACGTCCACGCAGGAGGTCAGTACGAGTGGGACTCCGCGGCACCGGTCGCCGTGGCGCAGGCGGCGGGCCTGCATGCCTCCCGACTGGACGGCTCCCCGCTGCGCTACAACCAGCGGGATCCCCACCTCCCCGACCTGGTGGTGTGCCGGCCCCGCCTGACGCAGCGACTCCTCGCGGTGATCGCTGAACTGGAGCAGAGCGTTGCCTGACGAGGGGGGATCGGTGACCGAACCGCTGACGCACCTCCAGCGCCTGGAGGCCGAGAGCATCCACATCATGCGTGAGGCGGTCGCCGAGAGCGAGCGCCCGGTGATGCTCTACTCCATCGGCAAGGACAGCTCGGTGATGCTGCACCTGGCCAGAAAGGCGTTCCACCCGTCCCCGCCGCCCTTCCCGCTGCTGCACGTGGATACGACGTGGAAGTTCCGCGAGATGTACGAGTTCCGGGACAAGACAGCAGCCGAGCTGGGGATCGAGCTCCTGGTGCACCAGAACCCCGAGTGCCTCGCACTCGGCATCAACCCGTTCACCCACGGCTCAGCGGTGCACACCGACATGTGGAAGACCCAGGGCCTCAAACAGGCGCTGGACAAGTGGGGGTTCGACCTGGCCTTCGGCGGAGCGCGACGGGACGAGGAGAAGTCCCGGGCCAAGGAACGGGTCTTCTCCGTCCGGTCGGCGCAGCACCGCTGGGACCCCAAGCAGCAGCGTCCCGAGTTGTGGCGGACGTACAACGTGCGACACGGTCGCGGCGAGAGCATACGGGCGTTCCCACTCTCGAACTGGACCGAGCTGGACGTGTGGCAGTACATCCACCTCGAGGAGATCCCGATCGTGCCGCTCTACTTCGGCGCGCGGCGGCCGGTCGTGGAACGCGACGGCGCTCTGATCATGGTCGACGACGAGCGCATGCCGCTGTTCCCCGGTGAGGAGCCGCAGCTCCGGAGCGTCCGGTTCCGGACGCTGGGGTGCTACCCGCTCAGCGGCGCCGTGGAGAGCACCGCCGCCACGCTGCCGGAGGTCATACAGGAGATGTTGCTGACGACGACCTCGGAACGGCAGGGCCGGGTCATCGACCACGACTCGACCGGCTCGATGGAGAAGAAGAAGCAGGAGGGCTACTTCTGATGCGCCCCTCCGACCTCGTCGCCGACGACATCGAGTCCTACCTGAGGGAACACCAGCACAAGACCCTGCTGCGCTTCATCACCTGCGGCAGCGTGGACGACGGCAAGTCGACGCTGATCGGCCGGCTGCTCTACGAGTCCCACCTGGTGTTCGAGGACCACCTGGCCGCGCTGGAGGCTGACTCGCGGAAGGTCGGTACCCAGGGCGGGGACCTGGACTTCGCACTCCTCGTGGACGGCCTGGCGGCCGAACGGGAACAGGGCATCACCATCGACGTCGCCTACCGGTACTTCTCCACCGAGAAGCGCAAGTTCATCGTCGCGGACACCCCGGGCCACGAGCAGTACACCCGAAACATGGTGACCGGGGCCTCGACGGCCGAGCTTGCGGTCATCCTGATCGACGCTCGCAAGGGCGTGCTCACCCAGACCCGCCGGCACAGCTACCTGGTCTCGTTGCTCGGCATCCGCAAGGTCGTCGTGGCCGTGAACAAGCTCGACCTCGTGGGCTACTCCCGGGAGGTCTTCGAGGCGATCGAAGCCGAGTACCGGGCCTTCGCCGACCGGATCGGGCTGTCGGACGTCGTATGCATCCCGATGTCGGCGTTGCGGGGTGACAACATCACCGAGCCCAGCCCGCACACCCCCTGGTACCACGGCCCGACCCTGATCGGCTTCCTGGAGACCGTGGAAGTCGGCGAGACCGCGCAGGAAGGGCCGTTCCGGATGCCGGTCCAGTGGGTGAACCGGCCCAGCGGCGACTTCCGTGGTTTCTCCGGCATGGTGGTCGGGGGCCGCGTCCGGGTCGGCGATCGTGTACGGACGATGCCGTCCGGTCGGCAGAGCACCGTCGAGCGCATCGTGACGATGGACGAGGATCTCGACGAGGCCGTCGCCGGGCAGTCGGTGACCGTCACGCTGGCCGACGAGATCGACGTCAGCCGTGGGGACGTGCTGTGCACAGCCGACTCCCCCGCCGGCGTGACCGACCAGTTCGAAGCGCACGTCGTCTGGATGGCCGAGCACGAGATGATCCCCCAGCGACCCTGCCTGCTGAAGCTCGGCACCCAGACCGTTCCAGCCTCGGTCAGCCGGCCGAAGTTCCGGGTGGACGTCAACCACCTCGGCCACGTCGCCGCCGCCACACTCGCACTCAACGAGATCGGGGTCTGCAACGTTAGCCTCGACCGCCCGGTCGCATTCGACCCCTACGCCCAGAACCGGGACATGGGTGGCTTCGTGCTGATCGACCGGCTCACGCAGGCGACCGTCGGCGCCGGGATGGTGCACTTCGCCCTCCGGCGCGCAGAGAACATCCCCTGGCAGGCGGTCGACGTGGACAAGGAGGCCCACATCGCTCTGAAGGGGCACCGGCCGTGCGTGGTGTGGTTCACCGGCCTCTCCGGCGCGGGCAAGTCCACCATCGCCAACCTCGTCGAGAAACGACTGCACGCTCTCGGGGTGCACACCACCCTGTTGGACGGGGACAACATCCGGCACAGGCTGAACCGGGACCTCGGCTTCACCGAGGCCGACCGGGTGGAGAACATCCGCCGGGTCTCCGAGGTGTCCCGGCTGATGGTCGATGCCGGGCTCGTCGTGCTGGTCTCCTTCATCTCCCCGTTCCGATCGGAACGCCGGATGGCCCGCGATCGGCTCGGGCCGGAGGAGTTCTGCGAGGTCTTCGTCGACACCCCCCTCGCCGTGGCCGAGGCGCGGGACGTCAAGGGGCTCTACGCCAAGGCCCGCCGCGGTGAGCTCGCCAACCTCACCGGTATCGACTCACCGTACGAACCCCCTGAACACCCCGATATCCGCATCGATACGACCACCACGCCGCCCGAGAAGGCCGCACAGGAGGTCGTGGACCGACTGCGCGCCATGCACGTGTTCGACGGCTGAAGTCGCGTCCTCGCTCGGCGTCAGGAGTCCTCCGGCTGCTGTGTCAGCCAGGCTCGGGCGGAGTCGTAGTCCTCGGCGATCCCGACAAGGTGGGCACCCTCGGGCTCGTGCTCGATGAGCAGCCAAGCGTCGGCGAAGGCATCGACGACGGTCATGTCGGTGCGGTCGGGGAACCCGGCGGGGAAGCGGGCGGAGCGGATCTCCCGGTAGCCGCGGAACGCCACTACCTCCCTCGTCGGAAGAAGCGAAGCTCGTGCGGCCCCGGTCGGCACCCGGTGCGGACCGACCTGCCGCGTCCCCGGGTCGAAGGCTCACCAGACCCGCTGACCGCCGCAGGACCCGACGCGTCGCATCGACACGGGCCCACCCGGTCGGCGTCGCCTCGTAGACGGTGCCGTACGGCTTCGCCGGTCATGCCGGGAAGGTTCCTCGCCGTCCACCCAGACGACAAGGGGAGGCTCCCCCGGGGCCCCGGCCGGGCGCGCTGCCCTCGCCACCTGGTCGGGGAGGAGTTTCAGGGCCCCGTCCTGGTCACGGGCGTGGCGTCCGACTGCAGCGAACACGAGCGCGGTCAGCGCGGCGATGGCGCACCACGCTCCGAGGACGGCCAGTACCACGGATGGAGGATCCCTGCGCCGGCTGTCGGGCGGGTGGCGAGGCCCTGTCAGGGACCTGGCATCCAGGTGACCGATCGGGGACCCGAACACCGGTCCGATGACTCGTCCACCGCCGACATGCTCAGCGGCCAGCCCGGAGGAGGCAACAGCCCTCGCCTCACCCGGGCGCCGACTGCGTTCCACGGCCGGTCCATCGTCCAGCGGCACGGACGCTCGGCTCAGCCCCTCCGGCGGCGCCGTCGCGCCCGCCGTGACAGCAGCCACGCCACCCCGGCGACCAGCACCAGGCCGGTCAGCCAACCGACCACCTCCGGGTCCCCCCCGAGGCCGATCGCCTCCCAGACCGCGTAGCCGATCGCGTACCCGAGGACGACGACCAGCAACACCGGCACCAGGAAGACGAAGACCCCCACGTCCCCTCCTTCGCCGTCGCCACCCCCGCCGGACGCACCGGCGGCGGTCAAGCGGCGATTCGTCGGCTATGGGTCGAACCTCGATGACCTGCGCGCTTCCTACGGCTCGGACCACGCGGTGGAGATCGTCGAGACACAGGCCGGCGGCGCCGCTGTCGTCACCACCGGCGACCCGGCCCCGAGGTGGGGTTCGGCAATCCCGGGGGCTGATCGACTTCGTCCTCAACGAGGAGGGCGAACTCGAGAGCAGCCCCATGGTGGGTGGCGTCCCCGGCTTCGAGTACTGCTCCGGCTGAGGTCCGCCGGGGCCGGCGACGCGGGTCGCCGGCCCCAGCACATCAGGCCACCGGCTCAGCGCGAGATCGTCGACGCGTGCCCGTTCTGTGCGACCGTCTCCCCGGCCTCACGGGCGGCGAGCCGCTCGCGCTGCGGGACGACGGTGTACTTCGGGTCCCGCGCGCTGGCCATGCCCGCCTCGAAGACGCCGAAGCGGGTGAGCAGCGACCCGGCCGCCAGCAGCGCGCCCGCGGCCACGGCACCCGCACGCCGCCGTCCGGCGACGACGGTCAGCGCCGCACCCGCCGCGGTGCACGCCTTCGCCACCCGCAGGAGCCGGCCCGCCTTGCCCTCGTGGTACGGCTCGCTCACGATGCCGAACTCGGTCTCGACCCGGTGCATCGCGGCCAGCTCGATCGCCGCACCGGCCACCGCCATCTTCCGCGACGGCCCGGCCTCCTCGATCGGGCTGATCGCCATCGTGATGCCCCCGCCGGCGGCCATCCCGGAGGCACCGAAGACGAACGGCAGCTCCTTGTGCGCGGCGTGCCACGACGGGACGGCGGTGTTGGCGAACAGCACCCCGGTGTAGGTCGCCAGTGGGCCGCCGAACAGCGCCGCGACCACCCCGCCGAAGCGCTTGAGCCGCGGGAACCACCCCAGCAGCTCCACCGCCGCCGTCGCCCCGGCCGCCGCGCTGAACGGCGCCAGGATGTAGGAGCCGATCGACAGCGGGGAGGTCGGCTTGATCACCCGCAGCATGTGCAGGAACCGCTCGGGCCGCCCGAGGTCGTGGATGAGGAACACGACCGACGCCATCGCCGCGCCACCGGAGACGTAGCGGCCGTTGCGGGTCAGCGCCGGCCGGTCGGTGAGGTCGGCGATCGCCGCCATGACCGACGAGGAACCGGCAGCGCCACCGAGGAAGAGGTACAGCGGCACGTCCGGCGTCTTCCACACCGGCGGCTTGATGATCGGCCGGCCGTAGTAGGAGGTGAACTCGGCCTCCTCGACCATCGCCACCTCGCCGCCGGGGCGGCCCCCGCCGCGTCGGCGCCGCTTCTGCCGCTTCTGCGCCGGCGGCCCGTCCGCCCGCCGCCAGCCGGCACCCGGTGTGGTGATCCCCTCAGTCACCGGGGCCTCCGCGAGCCGAGGACGGCCGACAGCGCCACCCCGAGGATCATCACCGCGGCCGCACCGGCGGACTTCCACATGGTGGGCAGGTCGCGCGTGGTGACGATCGGGTCCGGCGGCAGGCCGTAGACCTCCGGCTCGTCGAGCAGCAGGAAGAACGCGCCGTTGCCGCCGACGCCGTCGTCCTCGTCGCGGCCGTAGAGCCGGGCGGTCTCCACGCCCTGCGACTTGAGCGTGGCCAGCCGCGCGTCGGCGCGGGCCTGCAGCTCGTCGAGGTTGCCGAACTGGATCGACTGGGTCGGGCAGGCGGTGGCGCACGCCGGCTGCAGCCCGTCGGTCAGCCGGTCGTAGCACATCGTGCACTTGAAGACCCGGCCGTCGCCCTTGCGCTGCTCGATGACGCCGTACGGGCAGGACGGCACGCAGTAGCCGCAGCCGTTGCAGATGTCGCCCTGGACGACGACCGTGCCGAACTCGGTGCGGAACAGCGCCCCGGTCGGGCAGACGTCGAGGCACCCGGCGTGCGTGCAGTGCTTGCACACGTCGGAGCTCATCAGCCAGCGGATCTGCTTGTCCGTGCCCGACTGCCCGGTCTGCGGGTCGAACTCCGACAGCGCCTCGGCGTTGAGCACGCTGGACTGCTGCGCCGTCGCCAGGCTCTCGTCGTTCGGGCCGTCGGTGACCGAGCGGCCGGTGTCCTGCCGCGTGTCCCCCGGTCGGCCGAACGTCGGCATCGGCAGGTCGACCGTGCGGGTCTGCTCGATGAACGCCACGTGCCGCCAGGAGTTGGCGCCCAGCTGGCCGGTGTTGTCGTAGGACATCCCGGACAGCCCGATGACGTCACGCACGCCGTGCGCGTCGTCCATCGGCAGGGTGTTCCACTCCTTGCACGCCACCTCGCAGGCCTTGCAGCCGATGCACACCGAGGTGTCGGTGAAGAAGCCCACCCGCGCCGGGTGGTCGCCGTCGTACCCGGCCTCGGCCTGGACGTCGGGCAGCGGCCCGAACAGCCGGTTGTCGGGGTCCCGCCCGGTGAAGGCCGGACTCGCCGAACTGATCGAGGTCACGATGCCCTCCGTTCGACTCCGGGCTCGTTCCGCTCCTCGGTCGCTGGCGCTCCCTGCGATGCTCGCTCGCCCGTCGTCTTCACCGCGGCCTCCTCCCTCGTGCTCCGGTCCTCACAGCGTCGACCCCTCGCCGGCCTCGGCCGCCACCGGGTCGCGGCCGTTGACCCCGACCCGCCCCGACGGCACCCCGGCCCGCCGCCGGTAGCCCTCCACGAACTCGATGAGCGCGGGGCCGCGCGGGCGCCGCCCCGGCCGGATGTCGGCGGTGCTGACCTTGTCCTCCTGGATGTGCGTGTTCGGGTCGAGCACGATCCCGAGCAGGTCGTTGGCCCCGTCGCCGGTCGAGATGCCGCTGTAGGACCAGTGGTACGGCATCCCGATCTGGTGCACGACCTGCCCGTCCCGCAGCCGGATCGGCCGGATCCGCTCGGTGACCAGCACCTTCGCCTCGATCGCCGTCCGCGAGCTGACCAGCGTGGCGTACTCGCCGTTGGTCAGGCCGCGCAACTCGGCCAGCTCGGGGCTGACCTCGACGAAGAACTCCGGCTGCAGCTCGGACAGGTAGGGCAGCGTGCGGCTCATCCCGCCGGCGGTGTGGTGCTCGGTCAGCCGGTAGGTGGTCACCTGGAACGGGAAGACGTCGCTCAGCGGCGGGTTCTCCCGGTTCCACGGCCCCTCGATGCGCTCCAGCGTCGGGTTGGCCTGCTGCTTGTACAGGGCGTTCTCGACGACGGACTCCGCCGGCTCGTAGTGCGTCGGCAGCGGGCCGTCGACCACTCCCGCGGGCGCGAACAGCCACGCCTTGCCGTCGCCCTGCATAACGAACGGGTCGGCGCCGCCGATCGCGTCCTGCGCCCGGGCCCCCTCCGGCGGCACGTAGTCCGGCCGCTTGGTCGCCTCGAAGTCCGGGTTGTCCAGGCCGGTCCAGCGACCGCCCTCCTCGTCCCAGTACACGTACTTCTTGCGCTCGCTCCACGGCTTGCCGTCGGGGTCGGCCGAGGCGCGGTTGTAGAGGATCCGCCGGTTGTACGGCCAGGCCCAGCCCCACTCGGACGCCACCGGGCCCTGCTCGCGGCCGGGCTTGCGGCGGGCGGCCTGGTTGGCCTCGTCGGCGTAGACGCCGGAGTAGATCCAGCAGCCGCACGACGTCGAGCCGTCGTCCTTGAGCTCCAGGTAGCCCGACACCGCACGCCCGTCGGGACCGGTGCCGTTGATCTCCCGCAGGACGGCCTCCGCGCTCGGCTCCTGGTCGGGCCCGTGGGTCGGGTAGTCCCAGGTCAGGTCGAGCAGCGGCCGGTCGCGCGGGTCGGTGGAGTCGGCCAGCCGCTCGCGCAGGATGCGCCCGAGGTGGAAGTAGAACCACAGGTCGCTCTTCGCGTCGCCCGGCGGGTCGACCGCCTTGTGCCGCCACTGCAGCAGCCGCTGGGTCTGGGTGAAGGTCCCCTCCTTCTCCGCGTGCGTCGCCGCGGGCACGAAGAAGACCTCGGTGCCGATCGTCTCGGGCGCGAGCTCCCCGGTCTCGATCTCCGGGGACTCCTTCCAGAAGGTGGCCGACTCGATCATCTGCAGGTCGCGGACGACCAGCCAGTCCAGGTTGGCCAGCCCGAAGCGGTTCATGCGCCCGTTGGGGTGCCCGACCGTCGGGTTCTCGCCGACCAGGAAGTAGCCGGAGACCTTGCCCTTGATCATGTCGGCGATCGTCCGGTACGAGCTGTGGTCGCCGTCGATCTTCGGCAGGTAGTCGAACGCGAAATCGTTCTCCGGGGTCGCGGCGTCGCCCCACCAGGCCTTGAGCAGGCTGGTCATGTAGGCGCGCTTGTTGCCCCAGAACCCGGCCTTGCCGGCCGCGTCGGCGCAGTACTCCTCGAGGCTCCCGTGCTGCAGCGCGTGCGGCATGGGCAGGTAGCCGGGGAGGATGTTGAACAGCGTCGGGACGTCGGTGGAGCCCTGGATGCTCGCGTGCCCGCGCAGCGCCAGGATCCCGCCGCCGGGGCGCCCGATGTTGCCCAGCAGCGTCTGCAGGATCGAGCAGGTGCGGATGTACTGGGCGCCGACGCTGTGCTGCGTCCAGCCCACCGAGTACACCCACGCCGTCGTCCGCTCGCGGCCGCTGTTCTCGGTCACCCAGCGGGCGACCTGCAGGAACACCTCCGGCTCGATGCCGCAGACCTCGGCCACCATCTCCGGGGTGTAGCGGTCGAAGTGCCGCTTGAGGACCTGGAACACCGAGCGCGGGTGCTGCAGCGTCTCGTCGCGCTTGGGCTTCGCCGCGATCGGCGGTCCGCCGCTGCCGGCCGCCTGCGCGTGGTCGGCCTTCTTGACGTCGGGGTGCTGCTCGATCGCCTTCTGCTCGGCGGCCTCCCCGGGGTTGTCGGAACCCGAGTGGGGGGCCTCCTCGAACTCGTACTGCCAGCTGGCCTCGTCGTACTGGTTGCGCTCCGGGTCGAAGCCGGAGAACAGCCCGTCGAGGTCCTCGGAGTCGACGAAGTCAGGACTCACCAGCGCGGCGGCGTTGGTGTAGGCGACGACGTACTCCTTGAAGTACAGCTGGTTGTCGAGCACGTACCTGATCAGCCCGCCCAGGAACGCGATGTCGGTGCCGACGCGCAGCGGGACGTGCAGGTCGGCGATCGCGCTGGTGCGGGTGAACCGCGGGTCGATGTGGATGACCTTGGCGCCGCGCGCCTTGGCCTCACCCACCCACTGGAAGCCCACCGGGTGGCACTCGGCCATGTTCGAACCCTCGATGACGATGCAGTCGGAGTTCGCGAGGTCTTCCTGGAAGTTCGTGGCACCGCCACGTCCGAACGAGGCACCCAGACCGGGCACCGTGGCGGAGTGCTATATGCGCGCCTGGTTCTCGATCTGGATCGCGCCCAGGGCGCTGTAGAGCTTCTTCATGAGGTAGTTCTCCTCGTTGTCGAGGGTCGCCCCTCCGAGGCTCGCTACTCCCATGGTGCGGTTGACGCGCTTGCCGTCGTTCTCGTCCTGCCAGCCCTTGCGGCGGGCCTCGAGCACGCGGTCGGCGATCATGTGCATCGCCGTGTCGAGGTCGAGGTCCTCCCACTCGGTCCCGAACGGACGGCGGTACTTCACCGTGGTCACGCGGGTCGGGCTGGTCACCAGCTGCTTGCTGGCGCTGCCCTTGGGGCACAGCCGGCCGCGGCTGATCGGCGAGTCCGGGTCGCCCTCGATCTGGACGATCTGCTCATCCTTGACGTAGATCCGCTGCCCACACCCCACCGCGCAGTAGGGGCACACGCTCTGCACGACGCGGTCGGCGGTGGCCGTGCGGCTCACCACGTTCTCCGTCGCCTTGCTGCGCGCGGCCGCGCCGCGTCCGAGGGGGTCGGGGCCGGTCAGCTGCCGGAACACCGGCCACGCGTCGAGCCAGGTCTTCACGGCGGCAACTCTGCCACTCCTCCGCTGTTCCGGCCGATCGGGACCCGCCGTGATCGGCAGCAACCGGCCGTTGCCGTTCCGCCGGGTGACCTCCCCGTCCGCCGCCCGGCTCTGACCCTGCGTTGATCACGGGGTTGTCGCCCGCACCGCCGGCGCGTCGTCGCGTGTCGCCCGCACCAACCCCATGATCAACACGGGATGGGCGAGTGCGGCGGCCGGCGGAACGGAGGCGAGGCCCCGAACCCCAGGCAACTCCTCGAACGGGGCAAACCGGTGCCGGATCGTCAGTGCCCGGGCAGATACTGGCCGGGTGGGCGGACCGGACCTGCACTTCCTCGGCCACTCGACGGTGCGCGTCGAGCTGGCCGGGCACGTCGTGCTGACCGATCCGCTGCTCACCAGCCGTGTCGGCCCGCTGCGCCGGGTGGTGCGGGCGCCCGCGCCGGAGACGTACGCCGGCGTCGACCTGGTGCTGGTCAGCCACCTGCACGGCGACCACCTGCACCTGCCCTCGCTGCGGCTGCTGGGCCCGGACGTGCGGGTCGTCGTCCCCCGCGGCGCCGGGGCCTGGCTGCGCGCGCGGGGCCTCCGGCACGTGACCGAGGTGCTGCCCGGCGAGACCATCACCCACGGCGCACTGCGGGTCACCGCCGTCCCGGCCGAGCACGCCGGGCACCGCTGGGGCCCCCGGCTGACGCACGGCCCGGACACCGCGGCGGTCGGCCACCTGGTCGAGGGGGCCGGCCGCACCGTGTACGCCGCCGGCGACACCGACCTGACCGACGCTATGTCGCTGCTCGGCGACCGGGGGGTCGACGTGGCGCTGCTGCCGGTGTGGGGGTGGGGGCTCACCCTCGGCCCCGGCCACCTCGACCCGGTGGGCGCGGCGGAGGCGGTGGTGCGGCTACGGCCGCGGTTCGCCGTCCCCGTGCACTGGGGCACGCTCGCGCTGCGCGGCGCCGCGCACCTGCCGCGGATGCGCCGGCTGCTGGTCGACCCGCCGCGGCACTTCGCCGCCGCCGTGGCCGCCCGCGGCGTGGCGAGCGCGGTGGTGGTGGCGCTACCCGGGCACCCGGTCCCGCTGCCCCTGTGGACGACGACGTGAGCGCGCTCGCCGCGGGCTGGACCGACGGCTCGATCGGCTACCCGCTCCTGTTCGGCGGCGTGCTGCTCGGCTCGATCGTGCCCGTCGTCCCGACCGGGGCGGTGGTCGGCGCCGGGGCCGCGTTCGCGGTGACCGCCCACGAGCTCAACCTCGTGCTGGTGGTCGCGCTGGCCACGCTCGGTGCCTGGGCGGGCGACCTGGTCACCTTCGCGATCTGCCGGTTCGGCGGGCCCGCGGCGGTGCGCTGGGTGGCCCGCGGTCAGCACGCCGACCGGGTCGAGGAGGTGCGCGAGCAGTTCCGGCGGTACGGCTGGCTGATCGTCGTCATCGGCCGGCTGCTGCCCGCGGGCCGCATCCCGGTGCTCCTGGCCGCCGGTGCGCTGGCCTACCCGTGGCGGCGGCTGCTGCCGGCGTCCCTGCTCGCCGCGTTCCTCTGGGCGGTCGCCTACGCCGCCCTCGGCGTGCTGAGCGGCGGCATCTTCGACTCCCCGCTGGTCGCCGTCCTGCTGGCGACCCTGCTGGTGCTGCTCGTCGGGGTGGTGCTCAACGCGGTCGGCTCGCACCGCCGGCGCGCCCCCGACCCGGAGCGCGAGCCCGACGCCTCGGCGTGCGGCCCGGCATGACCGCTCCCTCCGGGCGGGTCCTCCAGCGGGGCCGGACGCCGGCGCGCGTCGTGCTCACCTGGGCGGCCAGCACCGCCGCGCTCGTCGTGCTCGACCGCTGGCTCGGCGCGTTCGCGATGCCGTCGGTGTGGCAGCCGCCGCTGATCGCCCTGCTGCTCGGCCTGCTCACCGGGGTGGTGTGGCCGCTGGTGATGCGGGTGGCGCTGCCGCTGGCCTTCTTCACCCTCGGCCTGGGCAGCTTCCTGCTGCTGGGTGCGGCGGTGCTCGGCCTGTCCTTCCTCGTGCCCGGGGTCGTCATCGCGGACCTGCGCACCGCCGTCGCGGTGGGGGTCGCCATGGCCGGCGTCTCCGGGCTGGTCAGCAGCGTGCTGGCCCTCGACGAGGACGAGCTCTTCTTCCGCCGCGCGCGCCGCCGGGCCCGGGGGACGACGGAGGGCGACCCGCGCCCGCCCGGCGTGCTGTTCCTGCAGATCGACGCGCTGTCCCACGACACCGCCCGGCGTGCGGTCCGCGACGGGTCGATGCCCCACCTCGCCGCCTGGCTGCGGTCGGGCAGCCACGTGCTGACCTCCTGGCACACCGACTGGAGCTCCCAGACCGGCGCCTCGGTGTGCGGCATCCTGCACGGCTCCAACGCCGACATCCCGGGCTTCCGCTGGTACGACAAGGAGCGCGACCGCGTCGTCCGGGTCTCCTCGCCGGCCGATGCCGCCGCGGTCGAGCGGGCCCACTCCGACGGCCGCGGGCTGCTGGCCGTCGGCGGGGCGGGCCACGGCAACCTGTTCACCGGGGACGCCACGCACGTGAGCCTCACCATGAGCTCGCTGTCGCACGTCGTGCCCGCGGCCAGCCGCCGCGCGCGGCAGCGGCGGGACCGGCCCGGCACCGGTTACTACGCCTACTTCGCCAACCCGGTGAACGCGCTGCGCACGCTCGCGGTGTCCCTCGTCGACGTGTACCGGGAGCTGGTCGCCGCGGCCCGCGAGCGCCGAGACGACGTCCGGCCGCGGGTGCCGCGCGGTGGCATCTACCCGCTGGCCCGCCCCGGGACGACGGTGATCTCCCGCGACGTCGTCGTCTTCGCGCTGCTGGAGGACATGCTCGCCGGCCGGCCGGTCGCCTATGCGGACTTCCTCGGCTACGACGAGGCCGCCCACCACGGCGGGCTCGAGCGGGCCGACAGCCTGGCCGTGCTGCGCAGCATCGACCAGCAGATCGGCCGGCTGCACCGCGCCGCCCAGCTAGCGCCACGGGAGTACCACCTGGTCTGCCTCTCCGACCACGGGCAGACCCAGGGGGAGTCCTTCGCCACCCGCTTCGGGGAGACCGTCGAGCAGCTGGTGGGCCGGCTCTGCGGCGGGGCCGGCGACCTGCCGGACCGGCAGCTGACCGGGCCGCGGGACAGCCGGCGGCTCACGGAGGGCTGGCAGGTCGGGGCGGCGCTGGCCGAGGGCGGCGGGCCGATCGCCCGCCGGCTGCGCGAGCGGGTGGAACGTGCCGAGGGCGTGCCGCACGCGCACGAGCTGCCCACCGACCGGGAGGGCCGGGTGCCGCGGGTCGCCCCCGGCGTGGTCGTCGCCGTCTCCGGCCACGTCGCGATGGTGTCCTTCGCCGACATCCCCGGCCGGGTGTCGCTGGAGGAGATCGAGCGGCACTGGCCGGCGCTGCTGCCCGGGCTGGTCGACCACGACGGCGTGGGGTTCCTGCTCGTGCACTCCGAGGAGCACGGGCCGGTGGTGCTCGGCCGCGACGGGCTGCACCGCCTGGCGACGGGCGAGGTGATGGGCGAGGACCCGCTGCTGCCCTACGGCCCGCACGCCGCCGGCCTGGTGGCCCGGGGTTCGACGTTCGCGAACTGCGCGGACGTCGTCGTCAACAGCCGCTACGACCCGGTCACCGACGAGGCCTCGCCGTTCGAGCCGCACGTCGGCTCGCACGGCGGGCTGGGGGGTCCGCAGCAGCACGCCTTCCTGCTGCACCCCCGCTCGTTCCGCCCGCCGGGGGAGGTCGTCGGCGCCGAGCAGCTGCACCGGGTCCTGCGCGGCTGGCTCACCGACCTGGGCCACCCCGAGCCGACGGGGGACGGCGCGGCCATCGGTGCACTCAGCGCGGCGGCGCGACGCCCCTCCGACGTCCGGGTGTGACCGGCGGCCGCACGGGCGGTGACGTCCTCGTGAACTCCGCCGCGCCCCGTGGCGCAGCGGTGATCAGCTCGCCGAGAGTGGGCGGATGCGACCCGACGCCCGCGCCTGGTTCGAGCTGCGCACCACCTCGGTCCCCTCGCTGGACGCCCTCGACCTCGATGCGCTGCTGCGGGCCAAGCGCCGGGGGCAGCACCGGGTCAGCGTCGTCCTCCCCGCCCGGGACGAGGCGGCCACGGTCGGCGGGCTGGTCGCCGACCTGCACGAGTACTGGGTCAGGGGCACCCCGCTGGTCGACGAGCTGCTCGTCGTCGACTCCGACTCGACCGACGCGACCGCCGCGGTGGCCCGCGCCGCCGGGGCCGACGTCGTCGCCACCGCTGACGTGCTACCCGCGCACGGCAGCCGCCTCGGCAAGGGTGAGGCGCTGTGGAAGTCGCTGGCCGCGACGACCGGCGACCTCGTCGTGTTCCTCGACGCCGACCTGCTCGGCGACGTGCGGCACTTCGTGCCCGGCCTGCTCGCGCCGCTGCTCGCCGACCCGCAGGTCGACTACGTCAAGGGCTGCTACACCCGGCCGCTGGAGGTCGACGGCTCCTGGGTCCCGGCCGGGGGCGGGCGGGTCACCGAGCTGACCGCGCGGCCGCTGCTCAACGCGCTGTGGCCGGAGCTCGCCGGGTTCGTGCAGCCGCTGGGCGGCGAGTACGCCGGACGGCGGTCGGCGCTGGAGCGGGTGCCGTTCGTGTCGGGCTACGGCGTCGAGGTCGGGCTGCTGGTCGACCTGCTGGGGCGCTGCGGGCTGGCCGGGCTGGCGCAGGTCGACCTCGGCGTCCGCCGGCACACCTCCCAGGGGCAGGAGGCGCTGGGCCGCATGGCCGGGCAGGTGGTGTCCACCGTGCTGGCCCGCGCCGGGCGCCGGCACGCCGGTGGCCTGCTCACCCAGTTCCGCCACGACGGCGCCGGCTTCGTGCCGCACAGCACCGCGGTCGGGGTCGACGAGCGCCCGCCGATGGCGACGGTGCCGGAGTACCGGGCCCTGCGGGAGGACGTCGTCGTCGGGTGATGCCGGCGGTTTCCGCGGAAACCGCCGGTGGGCGAGGAGCGGACCGCGGGCGGAACCCGACCCGCGGGCATCGTCGGGTGACACCGGCGATTTCCGCGGAAACCGCCGCGCGGGCGGACAGAGGATCCGGCGGCGACGAACCGAGCCGCAACGGCGCTTGCTCGTGCATCCTGGCGCCCGACGGGGACCCCGTGCCGACGACGGCGTCGGCACCCGGCCTGAGGGAGACGCGTGCGCCCTGACGTCCGACGCTGGCTCGAGCACCGCACCTACAACGCCGAGACATGGGCGGCCACCGACCTGGTGACCGCGAAGGACACCCGCGGCACCACCGTCAGCGTGGTGCTCCCCGCCCTCGACGAGGAACGCACGGTGGGCGCCATCGTGGCCGCGATCCGCGAGGCCCTGGTCGAGGCCTGCCCGCTGGTCGACGAGATCGTCGTCGTCGACAGCGGCTCCGGCGACCGGACCGCGGAACGCGCAGCGGCCGCCGGCGCCCGCGTCGTCTCCGTCGACACGGTGCTCCCCCGGCACGGCAGCCGGCCGGGCAAGGGCGAGGCGCTGTGGAAGTCGCTGCACGCGACCAGCGGCGACCTGCTCGTGTTCGTCGACGCCGACCTCATCGCGTTCGACCCGCGGTTCGTCGTCGGCCTGCTGGGCCCGCTGCTCACCGACCCGGGCATCGGCTACGTCAAGGCCCTCTACGACCGGCCGCTCACGACCACGGAGGGCATCGTCCCGTCGGGCGGCGGCCGGGTCACCGAGCTGGTCGCGCGCCCGCTGCTCAACGCCTTCTGGCCCCAGCTGGCCGGCTTCGTCCAACCGCTGTCGGGCGAGTACGCCGGGCGCCGGGAGCTGCTCGAGCAGGTGCCGTTCGTCTCCGGCTACGGCGTGGAGCTGGGCCTGCTGGTCGACCTGGTGGGCCTCGCCGGCCTCGACGCCCTGGCCCAGGTCGACCTGGGCACCCGGCAGCACACCCACCAGACAGACGCCGCGCTCGGCCGCATGGCCGGGCAGATCCTGCAGACCGCGCTGGCCCGCCGGCCCGGCACCGACCGGCCGGAGCGCGAGCTGCTGCAGTTCCTGCGCACCGCCGACGGGCTCGAGAGCGTCAGCTGGGACGTCGGGGTGGTGGAGCGCCCGCCGATGCGGTCGGTGCGGGCCGCGGAGCACCGTCCGGGCAGGCGGCCGTGAAGATCCTCATGGACGCCGGGCCGTGGCTGCCCGTGCCGCCGCCCGGGTACGGGGGCCTGGAGAACGTCGTGGCCACGCTGACCACCGAGCTGCGCGCCCGCGGGCACACCGTCGTCCTCGCCTCGGTCGGCGACTCGACCCTGCCGGTCGACGGCCTGGTCAGCGCCTTCCCCACCGGCCGCTTCGAGCAGCTGGGCGGGCCCTATCCGCAGGTGGTCGGCACGGCGCACGCCCACGAGCAGGTGGTGCTGGCGACCCTGGCCGAGCACGCGCTGGCCGGCGAGCCCTTCGACCTGGTGCACAGCCACGTCGAGGTGGTCGGCCCGGCGCTGCTGGCCGGCTTGGGGGACGCCGCGCCGCCGACGCTGGCCACGCTGCACTGGGACACCCGCCGCAACGCCGACTTCTGGGCCTCCTTCGACGGCCGCGGCGGGGTCTGGTTCGCCGGCGTCTCCGCGACCCAGGTGGCCCAGGCGCCGGCCCGGCTGCGCGAGCAGGTCGTCGGCGTCGTCCCGCTGTCGGTGCCGGTCGGCGGTCCGCCCCCGGTGCCGCGGACGGACCGGTCCGACGCGGTGCTGGTGCTCGCCCGGCTGTGCGAGCCCAAGGGCATCGACACCGCGCTGCGGACCTGCCGGGCCGCCGGGGTGCCCCTCGTGCTCGCCGGCCCGGTCGGCGGCCTGCCCGACCGGGCCGCCCTCGCCGCCGCGCTCGACACCCCCGGGCACCCGGCCCGCTCGCACCCCGACGTCGCCTGGTTCCTCGAGCACGTCGACCCGCACCTCGACGGCGTCGCCGCCCGGTGGATCGGCAGCGTCGGCGGCGCGGCCAAGGACGAGCTGCTGCGCAGCTCCCGCGCGGTGCTGTTCCCCATCCGCTGGGAGGAGCCCGGCGGCACCGCCGTCTGCGAGGCCCTGGCCGCCGGGACGCCGGTGGTCGCCATGGCACGCGGCTGCCTGCCCTCGCTGGTGGACGACGGCCGCACCGGGTTCCTCGCCAGCGACGAGGAGGGCTTCGCCGCGGCGCTGGGCCGGCTGGACGAGATCGACCCGGAGGACTGCGCCGCCGAGGCCCGCCGGCGGTTCGCCCCCGCGGTGATGGCCGACGGGTACGAGCGGCTCTACGCCGAGACGCTGGACCGCGCCCGCACCCGGGGCCGCAGCACCCTGCCGCGGCGGCTCCCCGTCGGCTGATGGCCGGCGGTCCCCGCGGGGACCGCCGTCAGGGCCGGACGGCGGCCCCGCTGCGGGCGGACCCGGCGATCGCGACCGCGACCCGGTGGGTGCGCAGGGCCTCGGCGTAGTCGACCAGTCCCGTGGCCGGCGCGCCGCCCGCGAGCACGTCGACGAACGCCCGGTCGACGGCGGTGCGCCCGTCGACCCGCGGCTCGCTGCGCTCGGCGCCGCCCGCGGTGGTGACGGTCAGCGAGGTCTCGGTGAGCTCGACCGCGGCGCCGTCGCACACCACGTCGAGGCCGGCGGCCAGCTTGCCCGGGAGCGAACAGGCGGCGGTGACGGTGCCGACGGCGCCGGAGTCGAAGGTCAGCAGCGCGGCGGTCGCGTCGTCGACGTCGCGGCCCTCCGCGGTGGACGGCGCGGCGAGCGCGCGCACCTCGACCACCTCGCCGGCCAGCAGCCGGGCGAGGTCCAGCACGTGGGTGAGCTGCTCGACCACCTGCCCGCCCGACCGCTCCCGCCGCGACCACCACGCCGGCGGCGGCACCTTGTCCAGCCAGGTGGCGTCGACCAGCCGGGGGCGGTGCGCCGCGCAGACGGCGCGGGCGGCGGCGACGGTGTCCAGGTGTCGCCAGTGGTAGCCGGTCGCCGTGGGCAGCCCCGCCCCGGCCACGGCCCGTGCCACCTCCTCGGCGACCTCGACGCCGGTGGCCAGCGGCTTCTCGACGAAGAAGGGGACCCCCGCGCGGACGGCGGCCAGCTCCAGCTCGCCGTGGGCGAAGGGCGGCACGCACAGCCAGACGCCGTCCAGCGGCTGGGCGAGGAGCCGGTCGACGTCGGCGACGACGGGCACGCCGAGCCCTCCGGCGAGCGCGTCCGCCGCACCGGGGACGACGTCGGCGACACCGACCAGCTCCACGTCGGGGAACCCGGCCAGCGTCCGCGCGTGGCGGGCGCCGACACCTCCCGCTCCGACGAGTCCGACGCGGATGCGGGTGCCGGGAGGAGGTTCGCCCATGCCGGGGTCCTGCCCCGACCGCGGACGGCGCAACCGCAGGTCGGCGCGGGGATCGGCCGTCCGGGGCCCGCGCCGGGGCAGTGTCCCCCGCGGGGCCCCGGTGCGCCGTGCTCGCGGACCGGTATGGGCGCACAATGGGGGTCAGAACACGAGGCCCGCATCGAGACCAACTGAGCGGAGTTAATCTGACACCGTGAGTGAGGTCATCGACCGGCGCGCTCGGAAGAAGGCGCAGACCCGGTCACTCATCCGTGAGACCGCGCAGGCGCTGTTCGCCGAGCGCGGCTTCGAGGCCGTCACGATCGCCGACATCGCCGCGGCTGCGGACGTCGCGGTCCAGACGGTCTTCAACCACTTTCCCACGAAGGAAGACCTCTTCTTCGACGGGCACACCCCGTGGGTCGAGGGCGCCGCCGAGGCGGTCCGCACGCGCCTTCCGGGCACCCCTCCCCTGGAGGCGCTGCACGCCCACCTCGTCGAGCGGGTCGCCGAGCACGCCCGGCAGCTGTCCACACCGGAGGGACGCGCGTTCGACGCCACGCTGGAGGCCTCCCCCGCGCTGCGCGCCCGCGAGCGGGAACTGCACCACGAGGCGACGGCCCGCCTGGGCGACGCCCTCTACGAGACCTGGACGACCGAGGGCGGCGCACCCGCGGTGCCGACCGACGTCCACACCGCCGCCTCGGTGACCGCCGCGGTCTGGCTGGCCGCCGTCCGGACGCTCATCGTGCAGCACCGCCGGCTGCTCGCGGGGCCGGGCGGTGCCCTGCCGGGTGATCCCGAGCAGGGGGTCGCCTACGTCTGCTCGGTCGCCGACCAGGTCTTCAGCGGTCTGGGTTCCACGCTGTCGCCGTCGACGACCGGCGGGCTGCGGCCCACCGGCTGAGTCAGACCGCCGCCGCACGCTCCTGGTCGGCCGCGACCACCGGCAGCAGCACCTCGTCGAGGACGCGCTGGACCTCGTCGGGGGCCATGACCCCGCGGTCGGAGGTGTAGCGCTGCCACCAGAAGGCCTCGAGGACCGAACCGAGCAGCGCCAGCCGCGCCGGGGGGATCCTCTGCCCGCGCTCGGCGGCCCGCGCGCCGATCGCCCGGACGGCCTCGGCCAGGGGTTGCACCAGCGCGGCGTCCAGGCCGGCGCGCAGGTCCTCCTCGTGCCGCGCCGCCCCGACGAGGCTGGCGACCGCCCGCTCCTCGCGGTCCAGCGGCCGGCTCCAGCGGTCGACGAGCGCGGCCAGGTCCTCGCGCAGCGAACCCTGGTCCGGCGGCACCTGGACCAGCGTGAACCGGTCCACCGCCGAGCGGGCCATCGCCGCCATCGTGGGCCACCGCCGGTAGATCCCCGCCTTGCCGGCACGGGCACGGGCGGCGACGCGGTCGCTGTTGAGCTTGCCCCAGCCCTCGTCGGCCAGGATGTCGACAGCGACGGAGAGCAGCTGCTCCGACAGTTCGGCGCTCAGCGGGCGCCCCGGCGCGCCGCTCATGCCGGGGCCTCCGGGATGTGGGTCACGGTGCACATGGTGACGGGCAACCGGAAGCACCACAACGACGACACTGCGAAGTCTCGCGTTTTTCCGGAGTTTCCCGTTCCGAAACCACGCGGGGCGGCAGCGCCGCCGTCCACCGGGTCAGGCGCCGGCGGCACTCTCCACGTGCACCTGCACGGTGGCGCCGTCGTCGGCCAGCCACCCGGCGCTCCCGGCCTTCTCGACCATGCCGTCCCAGCGCCGCGCCCAGTCGTCACCGCGCGCTTGCGGCTCGGCCGCCGCCCGCAGCGCGGCCACGTCGAGACGACCTGTCTCGGCGTCCTCCAGCCGACCCAGGCCGGCGTCCCGCAGCGCCCGGTCGGCCTCCTCGTCGGTCACCGCCCCCAGTGCCAGGTGCAACGTGGCCAGGTCGTCCACGTCCACGACCCGCACCTCGGGCAGCTCGTCGGCGCCACCCACCACCTCGACGATCACGTGCTGACCTCCTCGTAGTTTCGATGGCCCTCCTGCAGGGTCCCGCCGCGAGCTTGCGAGCGGTGGGGGGCAGGGGGGTCCTCCTTCAGACATGCCACGGGAAGCGCGAGAAGTCCGGATCCCGCTTCTCGAGGAACGCGTCGCGCCCCTCGACGGCCTCCTCGGCCATGTAGGCCAGCCGCGTGGTCTCGCCGGCGAACAGCTGCTGACCGACCAGCCCGTCGTCGATCAGGTTGAACGAGTACTTGAGCATCCGCTGCGCGGTCGGGCTCTTGGCGACGATCCGCCGTCCCCAGTCCAGCGCGGTGCGCTCCAGCTCGGCGTGCGGCACCACCCGGTTGACCATGCCCATGCGGTGCGCGTCCTCGGCGGAGTACTCGTCGCCGAGGAAGAAGATCTCGCGGGCGTACTTCTGGCCGACCTGGCGGGCGAGGTAGGCCGAGCCGAAGCCGCCGTCGAAGCTGCCGACGTCGGCGTCGGTCTGCTTGAAGCGGGCGTGCTCGGCGGACGCCAGGGTGAGGTCGGAGACGACGTGCAGGCTGTGCCCGCCGCCGGCCGCCCACCCGGGGACGACGCAGATCACGACCTTGGGCATGAAACGGATCAGCCGCTGGGCCTCCAGCACGTGCAGCCGGCCACTGCTGTTCTGCGAGTGCTGGTAGCCGTACCTCCCGCGCACCCGCTGGTCGCCGCCGGAGCAGAACGCCCAGCCGCCGTCCTTCGGGCTGGGCCCGTTGCCGGTGAGCAGCACGCAGCCGACGTCGGTCGACAGCCGGGCGTGCTCCAGCGCCGTGACGAGCTCGTCGACGGTTTGCGGCCGGAACGCGTTGCGCACCTCCGGCCGGTCGAACGCGATCCGGACGACGCCGGCGTCGACGGCCCGGTGGTAGGTGAGGTCGGCGAAGTCGAACCCCTCGACCGGCTGCCACGCCGCGCTGTCGAAGATCTCGGAGACGTCGTCGCGGGCGGTCATGAGCCGAACCTAGCCCCGGGCCCGGGCGGTCACGGCACGAGGCCGCCGACCAGGCCGCCGGCCCCGTCGGTCACCCCGCCGACGACGCCGCCCAGGCCGTCGGTCACCTCGCCGACCGGCTCGCACGGGCACGCGTGCTCGGGCTCGGGCGCCGGCTGCGGCGCGGGGGCGGGCGCCGGCTGCTGGGGTGCCGGGTCGCCGCCGGTCGACCCGCCGCCCCCGCCGTCCGATCCACCGGTGGGACCACCGCTCGAGCCACCCGTCGACCCGCTCAAGGTCCTCCCCGCCGGCCGGCCGGCCGCCGTGCCGCCGCTCCCCTGCCCGGACGTCGTCCCCGTGCCGGACACCGTCCCGACGGGACCCGGGATCGCGCCCGGGGCGCTGTCCGGCTGGACGACGGCCGGCCGGTCACCCACGGGGACGGTCGCGGCCGGCGCCGCCGGGTCGGCTCCCCCGGGGATACCGGCGACGAGGGCGGGTCCAGGGGCCGGCATCGACCGGGCCCTGCGTCGCGGCGGTCGCCGGAGCGCTCGGCGTCTGCCGGGCCCCCGAGCCGAAGCCCTGGTCAGGCCCGTCACCGGGCTCCTCGCCGGGCCGTCCCGTCGTCGCGTCGGAGGCGTCCGGGCCGCGGCTCCCGCCGGTCGTCGTGGGGGCGACGGCGATCATCAGCAGGGCCGCGGTGGCGAGGACGCCGGCCAGGAGGAACAGCGCCAGCGGCGCCCGGGTGCGCACCGCCTCCGGCAGCACGGGCGCCGTCCGACGGTGGACACCGGCGCCGGCGGCGAGGTGGCGCGGACGGGGCGACAGGGCCGGCTCCTCCAGCGGTGGCGACAGGGCGTGCACAGGGTAGGTGTGCCCGCACGCAGCGGCACCTCGAGCGCGAGCCGCCCCCTGCGCACCGCGCGGGTAGCGTCGCCGGGGTGTCCGGGGGGCCCGCCGTGCGAGTCGGCACCGTGAACACCGCCTCGGGACGCAGCCCGGCCGGTCCGGTCCTCGACGCCGCCGGCCTGGCCGAGGCGGTGGCCGGCCTGGACGTCGACGTGCTCGCCGTCCAGGAGGTCGACGCCGGGCAGCCGCGGTCCGCCGGGGTCGACCAGGCCGCCGCGCTGGCCGCCGGCCTCGGTGCCCCGGACTGGCGCGGCGCCGCCACCGTCGCCGGCACGCCCGACCCCTTCCGCAGCTGGACCCCGGCCGGCCCGCTGCTGCGCGGCCCGCACACCCCGGCGGACGGCCCCCTCTACGGCATCGCGCTGCTCAGCCGACTGCCGGTGCTCGAGTGGTCGGTGCTCGACCTGGGCGCCGGCCGGGCGCGGCTGCCGGTGCAGGGCCCCGACCCGCGCACCGGCCGGGTCCGCGTGTGGTGGTTCCCCGACGAGCCGCGGGCCGCCGTCGCCGCGCGGCTCGGGGCGCTGACCGTCGTCGCCACGCACCTGTCCTTCGCCCCGCACACCGCCGTCCGGCAGCTGCTGCGGCTGCGCCGGTGGATCGCCGCGATGCCCGGGCCGGTGGTCCTCGCCGGCGACCTGAACCTGCCCGGCGCGCTGCCCGCCCGGCTGCTGCGGGCGACCCCGCTGGTGCGCGCGCCGAGCTTCCCCGCCGCCGCGCCGCGGGTCCAGCTGGACCACCTGCTGGCGGTCGGGGACGGCCTGCGCGGGTCCGACGCCGCGACGACCGTGCTGCCGGTCGGCGACCACCGCGCGCTCACCGTGACGGTGACCCCGGCCTGACCTGCGGTGCGGTGGCCCCGTCCAGGGCACCGCCCCGAGCCCCGATGGCCCCCTTGCAGGGCCCCGTCGCGAGCCTGCGAGTGGCGGGGGGCAAGGGGGTCCTTCCTGGGGAGGACGAGGTCCTTCTTCAGACCGACAGCAGGTCGTGCAGGCGGTACAGCGACGCTTCGAAGCCCGGGTGCAGCGGCAGCGACACCAGGTCGTGCAGCGCCACCCAGGCCACGCCCTCGCTCTCGCCGTCCAGCCGCAGGTCGGCGGGCTCGATGCGGCGCAGCGGGCGGGCCAGCACGGTCGTGTAGGACCAGCCGCCGTGGTCGTCGACCGAGGAGGGGCCGAGCTCCAGGTCGTGCGGCAGCAGGCCGAGCTCCTCCTGCACCTCCCGGAGCGCCCCGTGCTCCGCGGACTCCCCCGCGTGCAGCGCCCCGCCGGGCGTCCCCCAGGTGCCGCCGTGGTGCGACCAGTCGGCGCGCTGCTGCAGCAGCAGCTCGGGTCCGTCGGCACCGGCGCGGTGAACCAGCAGCCCGGCCGCGCCGACCCGCCCCCAGTGCCGGTGACCGAGCGCGCAGGTCACCCAGCCGTCGGTCGAGGAGAACACGCCCCTCAGTGAACCGCGTCCGCGGTGCCGGCGCCGCCGTGACAGGCTCGCGTCGTGCGCGTCGCCGTCTTCACCGGGTCCCAGAACGGGCCGCCGTCCCACCAGGCCGCCGTGGCCGGGTTCGCCGCCGGGCTCGCCCGCGCGGGCGTCGGCATCGTCTACGGCGGTGGGCGCGCCGGGCTGATGGGCGTGGTGGCCGACGCCGCCCTGGCCGCCGGCGGCCATATCGTCGGCGTCATCCCCCAGCACCTGGTGGACGACGAGCTGGCGCACCCCGGGCTGCCGCAGCTCGAGGTGGTCTCCTCCATGCACGAGCGCAAGGCGCGGATGGCCGAGCTCGCCGACGCCTTCGTCGCCCTGCCCGGCGCGGCCGGCACCCTCGAGGAGCTGTTCGAGGCCTGGACCTGGGGGATGCTCGGCCTGCACGCCAAGCCCGCCGTCCTGGTGGACGTCGACGGGTTCTGGCAGCCGCTGCTCGCCCAGCTGCGCCGCATGGTGGACGACGGCTACCTCGACGGCCGCCGGCTGGACGCGCTCGGCGTGGTCACCGAGCCCGCGGAGCTGCTCGCGTTCGTCGAGCGCTACGAGCACCCGGTCCGCAAGTGGGCGCCGACCCCGCCGTGAGGCACCCGTGGGGGGGGGGGGGGGGGGGGGGGGGGCGGGGGGGGGGGGGGGGGGGGGGGGGGGGGGGGGGGGGGGGGGGGGGGGGGGGGGGGGGGGGGGGGGGGGGGG
>NZ_JBJGYN010000061.1:0-24930 GCF_054050015.1 Geodermatophilus sp. SYSU D01176
ACCATGCGCTGATCCATGCGTGACTGGAGGTCAGCGACGAGGTCGCTGAGCCCCTGAGGCATGTCCCGGGGACCTTCGTGCCAGTCACCGCTCGCCAGCCGGGAGAGCAGGAGGTCGACGTATTCGTCCGCTGCAGGCTTCCCGTCCCAGGTCACTGCGGTGCCCCAGATCTCCTGCCCTGGGCGCACGGAACCCCAGCGCGCCACACCGAGGAACACGACGAGTCGGCCGGGCTCAAGGGCACCGCCGTTAGAGAGGCTCACCGAGGCGAAGCGAGCTTGGCGCTGCTCAGGTACGTGTGTGGCGGCCAGGATCAGCGGATGCCGGGCCGAGAGCAGATCGACGGAACGCGAAGTGCGGGCGGCCTCATGGTCGAGGGACAGGTGCAGCTCGGTTTCGTCGAGCAACGCTGCATAGTAAGGATCGATTTCGCTCAGACGCAGGCGGCCGGCGGCGACGACGGCTTGAAGCCGGTCCGCCATCTCTCGGTTTCCGCGCAGCCTTAACGTGCGCCCGTCCGCAGACACCACTGGCAGCGGAGCTGCCGACATGCGCGCCCAGTCCTCGAGCAACCGAACCAGCTCAGCGCTGCCCACATACCGACCGGTGGACACGATGTCTTGCTCAAGACCCGCCACGTCGGCGGCCGACGCGGCGAGCAGGAAAGGCGATGCGGACGCCAGGTCCTCAAGGCCGCTGCGCTGGGCCTCGATCGCCGCCAGGGTGGCTGCGACCTTCCTCTCGCGCTCTTCCCCGCTGAGACCGAAGTCGAAGACTGCGTCTCGAAGATCCGAAAGGTGCTCGGTGATGATGGGCTCGAGCGCCCCGATGCTTCCCTCGAAGACGCCGATCCGATCGAGCAGACGCTGCTTGATCTGCTCGTCCAAAGCGGCGGGGCACCACATGTTCAGGATGATGATCTTGTCTTCAGCCTGGCCGATGCGGTCGATGCGGCCGATCCGCTGCTCGACCTCCATAGGGTTCCAAGGAAGGTCGTAGTTCACGACGACGGAGCAGAATTCGAAATCGAGACCCTCGCTCGCGACTCGATTGGCCAGCACCACGTCGTAAGCGCCGGCGCGGAAGTCGGCGATAATCTCGTGCCGCTTGTCCTTCGGGACGCCGCCATGCAGCACTGCCACGCGGCAGCGGCCCTTCAGCCGTCGGGCAAGGTACTGCAGTGTCGGCCGGGAGAAGGTGAACACCAAGGCGCGGCGGCCTGAGGCGAGCACCTCCAGCAGCTTGGGCTCGAACTCGGCGTACTTCGTGTCGATCTCACCCATGGCCTCGGCAGCGGCCAGCAAATCTGGGTGCGGACGCAGGGCCGGCACGGCAGAAGCGGAAGATGACGAGGAGTCGCCGTCGTCGTCGAAGGCGGCGTCAGCCCGATCCCAGGCGAGCACTTGCTGGCGTGCGGCCGGCAGGCAGGCGCTGGCCAGCCTCAGCGGCATCTGCATCGCGAAGCCGACGGGCACACCGGCGTGGTCGGCTCGAGCTCGGCACCAGTCCACGTACGCGGAGTAGAACCGTTCCTCGGGTGAGGTCCACTTAACGCGGGTGTCCACTGCCTCGCGGACGGCCTTCTTCTCGTCCACCTCGACTCGGCGGGTCCGGGTGAGGACCGAGGACAGTACGTTCAGATCCCCGATGTAGCGGCGCGCTTCGACGACCTGGCGCGGTGTGAGCCGCTCGGCCGACACCAGGTCCTTGAGCAGCGCGTACTCCGGCCGACGCGCGAGCGGCTGGCCGAAGGTGAGTCTGCGCAACTCGTCGAGCGTCTGGCGACGCTCGTGACCGCCGGTCATTGCGTCGGCTAGTTGTGCGCTCAGCCGGTTGAGGACCGTGTTGGGCTCAAGCTGCGAGATCAGCTCGTCCCCTTCCCCGAACTCGCCGGGAGTCAGGAGTTCGAGAAGGTTGAACAGATCCTGGTTGCGCAGGTTGATGGGAGTCGCCGTCAGCAGCACGAGGGCTTCGGCCCACTCGCTCAGCAGGCTTCCGGTAGCGAAGGAGCGGGTCTCGCTATTCCGCATCACGTGCGCCTCGTCGACGATGGCGAGATTGAGCGGACCAGCCACGCCGACGAGATCGCCGATGGCGTCCCAGGTCCTCAGTCGCTCCATGCTGATGACGTGCGCGAACCGTCGCGGAAGCCGGTTCTCGCGAAGCCGTTCCTCGAACTCCGCTAGGTACGAGCCTGCGAGCTCCGTCATGTAGAAGCCGAAGCGCTCCTCCATCTCGTTGCGCCACTTCCCAACCAGGGAGGCAGGGCAGATGACGAGCACGCGGTCGGCAGCCCCACGGGCCTCCAGTTCAGTCCAGATGAGGCCGGCCTCGATCGTCTTGCCCAGCCCTACCTCATCGGCGATGAGAATGCGGGACTTGCCGGATTCCAGCATCCGGATGACCGGCCGGAACTGGTAGGGGCGGAACAGGGTGCGCGTGGCCCTGAACGAGAAGACGGTGTCGGTAAAGGAGCCTGAGAGCTTCTCGCGCGTCAAGGTGGCGCTGAGGCTCCCTGCGGAGTCGCGCGGCCCCTGCGTCCACGCCACGGGGTCGTCCCCCACCTCCAAGGGGCCGAGCATGTCCTCTGCGTAGGTCGTCGTCTGGCCGTCGGCACGAATTTCGTAGAGCCACTTGCCACCACTGAATCGCCGCCGGCGAACCGGAAAGTCGCGGCCTGAGCTCTTGACCACGACGTCGTCATGCACGCGATACCGAGGAACGGGGATGTCTATGGCCTCAGCCCAAAGCGAGTCCATCCACCCCTCTGCCCAGGAGAGAGGGTGATCCTCGGTGAGCTCTTGCGCCCCGACGACGTCGCTGCCAGCAGGTGCGGTGCCGTCCGCGACGACCATGACCTTTAGCGCGGACGGACCGGCGAACCAGTACAAGCCAGCGGGGAGACCCACCATCTGATCGGTCACCTGTCGCATGGCGCCCACGCGTTCACGGACATCTGGCACCGATCGTCCGACCATGAGGACCTCGGCTGGGGGCACAAGATCCACGAGGGCGGTCAGATCGGCCGAATCGGGGTGGTATCCGTACGTGTCGGCTAGCTGGTCAGCGCCGTATCCGAACACTCGATCTCCCCGTGAGGCCGCGGACAGGACCATCCCGTACCGACTCGGCACCTGCATGGAAGCACCATCGAGAGTCCGACGGCGACACTCGGTCGTGTGAGTCGGGGCCAGTGGTAGGCATGGGAGACTTGTGCCTCATGTGCCCCGTCGCTGTCGGACAGCCGTGCGACATAGGCACCGAGAAGCTGTTGCATGGCCGACCTGTTCCCGCCTGCCTCCTTTAGGTCACCACGGAGCGCGTACTCGCACGCATGTCGCTAGCCGCTGCCATTCTCCATTCGCAGGCCAGCATGGTGGCTGGCAGTCGTGGAGGGACGTCGGGCAGTGGGTCTGGGCATCAATAAGGACCTCGAGCCGCTTGTGCGCGCCGTACGGCGCCGTGGCGGCACGGTCGTGGTGACCGGTAGCAATCACGTGCGCTGGACCCTTGGCGACTGGACCTACAGGACGGGCCTCACCATGAGCGACACCAGCGCCCAGACCTGCAGGCGAGAGATCCAGCGCCACCTCGCCTCCCTCGATGCACCGCAGGCAGAGCACGTCGTCATCGGCCCAACCGTGCGTGGCAAGTTCGAAGTTCACAGCGCCGATGGTCCGGTCCGCAACAACAATGGCTATCCGCGGACCTACGGGAGCCGGGACGCTGCTCGGCGCGCGGCCCGAGAACTGGATCGCACCTGTGAGGTCACGTCAGACGTCTTGCCGTGATCTTCCTCGGGCGCCCCGCAGAAGTCCCGGCGCGCGGTGCTCCGAGCACGCGTTCGGCCAGTGCCCGCCAGGCGGGCTTGTCGACCCCCTTGCGATCGTCCGTCCACACGAGCCAGCCAGCCGGACCACCATTGCTCTCGGCGGGCAGGATGCCCTGGTCGGCATACCACCGCTTCTTGCGCTCCCACCCAGCGGCGTATTGGGGGTCCTCCAGCATGCCCAAGTGCTCCCAGTAGACGGTGCGACCGTCGGCGGTGCTGATGGTGAAGTCAGGGAGCCGCGAGACGCCGTCCTGGCCGGTCAGTGGCTGCTCGTATGCCCATGCTCCCGGGGCGACGTTGTCCAGGATGTCGGCGATGATCACTTCGTTCTTGCTCCGCACGAGGATGCCGCCGTCCGTCACGTGAACCAGCCCGGCGTCTAGGGTTCCAGCGGCCGTTCCAGCTGCCGTCGTGACGTTGGCAGGTCTCGGCGGCACCGTGAGGTCGGTCAGCCTGCGGCCGGTGTCCGAGCCCGACGCCCGGGTGAGTTCCAGCAGGTCCTCCAGCGGCCCCTCATGGCAGACGATCACCTTCCTGGTCTGCCGGGTGAGCGCCGTGTAGAGCAGTTCCCGGGACAGCCGCCGCACGCCGGCGGGAAGCATGAGGACGACAACCCCGAACTCGGAGCCCTGCGACTTGTGGACGGTCAGCGCCCAGGCGAGCTCGACAGGGGCGTCATCATCGCCGCCGCGCGCCGCTCGGTAGCGGCGCCCGGGTTGCGAGGAGTACTCGATCTGCGTTTCCCACGGTGGTCCCTTCATCGACTTGCTCTTGAGCTGGCCGATGACCACGCCGATCTCGCCGTTCGCAATGTATCCGCGCCTCTTGCCGTCCTCGCGACTCCAATACGAGAGCGGGCGGTTCTCGAGGTTGACGACCTTGTCGCCTAGAACGATGCGCTCCCCCCCGAGAGGCTTCGGCACTGTGCGTGAGTAGTGCGGGAGCAGCGCCCAGTTGAGCTCCTGCTGCCGGTACTTGTTCTTCAGGTGGCGGTTCAGATGAACCGTTCCGTACGAGCGACCTCGGAATGGCGAGAGCGCCTGCCACTTCTCGCAGTCCGTGGCCGCCGGGAAGTAGTTGATGTAGGTGCCGAGCTCTGCGCCGTAGGAGGCGGCGAAGGAGCGCCCGGAATCGTCGTCGCTGACCCCCAACTCCTCCGCCAGCACAGCATCGAGGACCTGTGCCGGGGTTCGTCCGTTCCAGGCGACCGCGCGCAGTGTCTCCATCCGCTCACAGCGTCGTAGCCGCTCCCACACCTCGTCGAAGCCCTCGGGGATCTCGTCGCCGGAAAACCAGCGCGCCAGCATCAGGTCATCTCGGAGACGGCCCTTCTGTCGCCGCAGCACAGTGAGGGCGGCCCAACCAGGCGCGACCTGGGGCCAGCCGCCATCGTGCCTTTCACGGCCCGCGCGCTCCAGGTCCACGAACGGCCGCCCGGCGCCGATCGGCGGGAGCTGGCGAGGGTCGCCGACGAGGATGAACCGGTCAGGTGGAACAAGCGCGTCGCACAAAGCGGCGAGCATGTCCTCTGTCAGCATCGACGCCTCATCGACCACGACAAGCCCAAACCGCTGCCGTGATGCGGCATCGCCGGTGACGCGGTAGCGTCCGACGTCGCCGTCGTAGCGGCCGGAGTGGGCAAGAAACTGCGCGATCGTAGACGCCTCGCGCTGTGTCTTGTGGGAGAGCTGCACGCGGGCCTTGCCGGTTGGTGCGAGGAGAAGGACACCCCCCGCTGCTACCTCTGGCCGGGCAGCGAGGGCTCGGATCAAGGTGGTTTTGCCGGTCCCTGCAGGCCCGTTCAGGGTGCTGAATCGAGCGGCCCAGAGCTCGCGGAGCGCCGCCTGCTTCTCAGTCCGGGCCCGCTTTTCCGCCTCAAGGTCCTCCGGGTCGGGCTTCTCCGGACTTTCATTTCCTAGGGAATCCAGGACCTCGAGCAGAGCATCCTCCAGATCAGCGGGTACGGGGTGCCGCGGCTTGGCTGCGAGCATCGCCACGAACTCGCGAATGACACGGGCGCGCGTAGCCGAGGGCCGCAGCTTGTAGGCGTAGCCACCGCCGGCCAGTGGGGTGCGGGCCAGGATCGGCCAGTTGGCGTCCGGGTCATCGTCCAGGTCCTCGGGGGTGAGGTCGAGTCCCGAAAGAACCAACTGCGTCACCGGGAGGCTGCGCGAGTACGTGCGCGCGGTGAGCCGCTCCAGGATGAGACTCAGAGGCAGCAAGGTGTGGCCCTCGTCGGCGGCAGTGGCGAGCTCGTCGGCGAGCACGGCTTCGACTCGACGGACATCGACGGCATCGGTGGGGGGATCAGGAACCGGAAGCGGGTGAAGGGCCGACGGGCCAGTGCCTGGGTAGCAACCCCGGTCGACGACGTCGAACCGGATCGGTTCGTCATCGTCGATGGTGCATGTCACCAGGTGATAAGGGTTCTCCAGGAGGTCCTCTGCGCTCATGGGGATGGACGTGTTCTCGGCGAGCACGTTGGCAACCTGGACTGCTGTGAGATCGAAGCGCGCAAGGACGCGAAGCGCGCTTTTCGTCTCGGCGGAGAGCTTGGACCAGATGCGCTGCCGACTCCTGGTGGCCAGCTCGGCGACTTGCTGGGGAATCTGGAGATCTCCGCCCAACGCCCGCTCGAGTACCGGCCACGGATCGTCACCGACATCGACGGCGCCCATGATTGCGCGGGCATCGAAAGTCGGGTACTCGAAGCCGATCTGAGCAAGCACAGCAGGCAGGCCGGGCGTGACACCGCGCCGGTCCCAGGCCAGGCCGAGCTGCGTATCGAGCCATGTCAACGAGTGGGCCGGGACCTGCAAGCCCAGTTTGCCGGCGCCTGCCGCGGCCCTCTGCAGTGCCAGTAGGGCGGCCACCGCCGCGTCTGCCGGTACGTGTTCGGTTACGTAGGAGAACTCCCGGTTGGTCTCGGGGGCGACAGCGAGAGCCTCCGACACGTCGACGCCGGTTGCCGCCAGGTCGGCGAGCTCCTGCATCGGCAACAACAATCCGCCGGAGCCGTCGGGGCGCAGGGTGTGCCGAACTACGGTTTCCCACATGTGATTGGGGAACTTTGTGGGCGAGTTGGTCGGCCAGCGGCCCGGCAGGGTCACACCTTCCACGAGCGCCGCGCCCACGAGCAGCCGGCCGGCGTCCTCGAACGGTGAGTGTTTCAGGTAAAAGAAGATCAGCGACTGCTGTTCGGTGACGTCTCCAAAAAAGGTCTCGATTAACGCTTGCTGGTTGTCCCCGTGCAGAACCCACGTTTGACTATCCGGCTTGAAACCGATCAAGCGCAGGGCTTCATCCTCGAGTTCCGGCTGGTAGCCGGGGATGGGCTGCTCCCCCATCAGCTGCTCGACATGCTCGCGCGCCAGCCAGTAATAGGGCACCGCGTGCACCGACCAAGCCGGCGCCATGAGAGTGGCCTCGGTGAGACCCTTCAGCGCCGAGGTCCAGGCATACGGATGCCTGCGGCGGAGGGCGATGTCGAACGGGCTCAAGAAGGACGCACGCTCGCCGACGCACGGTGGCGGGCCGCTGCGTAGGTTCGGCATCGGCTCACCCGCGTCAGCGATCTCTGCTGCGTCATCGCGGCGGAGCCCGATGTTCTCTAGCAGCACGCAAGCTGTGTTGTCCTGGGGCGAGCGGCAGACATGGCCGTTCCATCCCGAGTCATGCCACGGGACCCGGACAGACAGATGCTGGATGTGGCGGCCCAACGTCACTCTCCCCCTCGTGAGGAGCGGCCTACAGCCGCCCAACGCTGGCGTCGGGTGAGGCTACCGCCGAGTCGGCTTGCCCCTCCTAGCAGTCGCCTAGCCCAGTTACCACGATCCCTTGGGCGGTCCAGGCTGTCGCCACTGGGGCGTTCGGTCCCACAACCCATGTCCGTACGTGTTGCCTTGTTGCCTCCACGGTGCCAAGAGAGCGACTACGCAACCTCGCGGTACAGGCGCATGTCGGTGCCGTCATGAGCGGGAGAAGCACCCGTTCGTACTAGAGAGATCACAGCATCCAGCGCCGCTGGGACTGCTGCGAGGGGGTGGGCGGCGCGGACGTCCCGGCTGTCCGTGGGTTCGGAGGCCGAAGTCGTTCAGTCACGACGATGTCTGCCGATGCCAGGTGTATGAGCGACAAGTATCTGGACGGTGTGGCTGCGCCGGCGGACTCGTCCGTCTGGTCTTTCAGCCCGCTGCGGGAAGCCCTGCCCGAGGGGCTGCCCCCGGGCGGACTGACGTGCCTGGTGCTGCCGGCGCACGAAGGAATCCGCACAGGTGCTTGGTCGTCGTTGGTCGGCCAGGCGGTGCTGGAGACGGTCGACCATTGTCGACCGGTCGTTTACGTGTTCGCCAACCGTCAGTACGGGTGGGGGCCGACAGACGGGTGGAATCCGCTCGGACCGCACTACCGGGAGGTCTTGGACTGGACCGCCGAGCAGGCTTGCTGCGAGGCGGGCCGGACAGCGATGTGGGGCGACGTCTCGGAGCGTCCATCCACGTTGACAGTCCTCTGCGAAGCACTTGAGGAGCACGAGGACATGTACGGGCCAGCCTTGGTCGTGGTGGACGGGGCTCGAATGGCGCGTCCCTACAACCAGTGGCGCGTAGTCCCCACCGACGATGACTTCCTTACCCTCCCTGCCGTCGATGAGTCGATCGCTCGGTCGACTGCTCGGCGCCGGGCGAAGGACTTGTTGTCCTTTGCAGTCGCACGCCGAGACGCGCCAACTGTGGTGGTGTGGCATCGCAACCGCGACAACCACGATTTCGGCTTGGCCGCGCTGCGGGCTTCAAGCCTGGTGGTGATCGAGGCTGAGCCGTCGTCGTATGGACGCCCCGTCTCGGTCGCTGTGACCGCCAGGAGGGACGTCGAAGGCGAGTTCGCCCATCAAGTTCGGCGAGTGCTTCCCCGCCTCGAGTGGGGGTTCGATCTAAGCGACCTGGAGCCGGATCAAGAGGAGTGATACACCTCGGAGGTTGCGCCGATCCGCCCGTGAATGATTAGGCCAGAGCCCATCGTCCCGATAGCATCAAGGAGCATTCGTGAACTTCTACGACGAGGCGCGCCGTCTGGGTCTGAACTTCAGCGCCGACGGTGCTCGAGTCACCCTATACCCAGCCTGCCTCCCCGCACTGTTTGATCACCCAGCAAACTGCCAGTTCGAGATCACCCTGAGCACCACCGACTTATGGCAGATCCGCGGCCTACTGGTGAGCCGAGTCGGAGAACTGCATGTCCCCGCGCAGGCACGCTTCGAAACCAGCGGAGAGGTCGAGCAACGAGGGACGCGACTCATTGTCGAGTCCTCTCCGTGGCTTCCTCTGAAGGTGTTGGCGACTTATTGGTGGACCGATGAGGACGGAAGCGAGTCGCAATTGCGAGTGCATGCGCTCCTGAATCTACACCCCGCCAACGTTCTGTATTTCTGGCACATGGACTCGATGTGGTCGGCCGGAGTGAGGCCGCTACACCGCCTGCCGCTGCATGTTGCGGCCGGATTGAATGCTCGGGAAGCCATCGAACTCGAGTCCAGTGGTCGGACCGCTGAAGACATCGAAGGGGCGCTTATGACGCTGGCAGCCCTCCGCAGCAACGCGGCCTAGCGGTACTGCAGTCGGGAGTGCGTCCTGCGCTGACCGACTCCCCGCATCCCTTCCTTTCCCGGGGCAGGTCGCGCAGTCCCAGGAGCAGTGCAGCACCTTGACGCGGCGTTTCTTCCCTGCCGCGGTCGGAGCGAGGAAAGGAGCGCTACGTTTCGCCGTTCCTCGGCAGGACCGACCTACAAGCCCCGCTCAACGACGTTGAAATTGCAGTCGCGACTGCGAGAGGATTTGACAGCGGGGCACCGCGCGGGCGGCGGAGCCACCGAGACCTCGGCAGGACTGCTATGCGGTGACTTCCTCGGGGCCTCGTACGAGGGTGGCCCGCTAATCCACGAGGCCGTCAGGGCGACATCCGCGCCGACGTCCCACGGCGGCGCCGGCGCGGCTTAGGGTCCGGGGCTGGAAAAGCCAACACCGCGACGGCGCGAGCGCGGAGGCGTTGGGCGACGCGCCGTGGGTGGCTCGCCAGCACGGTAAGGGGCCCATGATCGGCGATGACCGCGAGGTCGGCGTCACAGGAGACCACGACGAACTCGCACGGTCCCCGCTGAGCCGCTGCCGCGGCCACGGCGGCCAGCACCTCATCGGCGGCATCGGGTTGGTCAGAGGCCTCCAGGACACGGAAGCCCTCGGCCGCGAGCACTTCCGCGCCTTGCTGGATCCGGTCCGGCCGCGCACTGACGTAGGCCAGGTCGAACGGCCCTCCGACCTTGCGAAGGCGCCGCAGATAGGCGGTCAGGAGGCTGATGCGCGGACCGCAGTTGTCGAGGTCTAGCAGGAGGATCCGGCTCGGCCTGCGGTCGGGCGGAACGATCGGCGGATCCACGGCGGCAGCATCCCGTCGAACACCGACATGTTCGGATGCGACGCCTGCAAGGCGGTGCTTGCCGGATGTGGCCTCATCGTCCCGCTACGGCCGCCGCTTATCACCTCAGGTCAGTGCTGCCCCTCCTGCAGGGATGGGCCTTTCTCGGTAGAAGTGCTTCTCGGTAGAAGTGGTCGGGTTCCGGGGACACCCCGTGTCCCACAGCAAGGGTGTTGCGGGTCGATGAGTCAGCACGACCGGTCACCCGGCTCTCTCTCGTGTCCGTGGCCTCCGCTGCACAACCCTCGGCGCATGAACGGGTCCGATGATCGGGCCGCCGATGAGGGCGTGCCAGGCGAGCGGGCACCTTGGGAACAGCGGCGCCGTCACGCCGAACAGGCCTCCGAGCGCTCTCGCCAGAACATCCGGCGACTGAGGAACTGAGGCTGGGCGCCGAGGCGGTGGCCGCAACCGCGTGCGAGATTGCCGCCACGCACGTCACCCTGGCCGGACGGGCGCTGTGGGAGGCCGGTCTCGAGGATGCGCGGGGGCTGTTGTGCGAGGCCGGGGCGGCGCTGCGGGCCGGCGAGCACGAGCACCTCCGGGCGGCGCGCTGGCCGGTGGACACCACACCCGATCCCACGGGCGTGGCACGTGTCGAGCAGTGGCGGATCACGGCCGGCCACGCGCGGGATGATGCGGCCCGGCGTCGGAAGCAGGCGGACCGCCGGCGGGACCAGGCTGACCCGCGCCGCGAGCAAGGTGCTGAGCAGCGCGACGAGGTGGCCGCCGAGCGCCGGCCAAACAAGGCGCGGCGAATGGACCGGGCCGCCCCGGCCGGTCTGCGCGATTCTCCAACTGTCCCAGTTGACGGCCCTAGAGACACGGCGAGCACAGGCGCCGCCCCCGCGGCGGCGGCCCGGACTACCGCACCTCGACCGCGGTGGCATGACGATCGGCGGGGCCGACGGCCGAAGACGGCGCAGCTTCTGGGGACGGCTGGCAGTTCGGCTCCCTCCATGGGAGATGAACTCAGCTGAAGATCAGCCATACCGTCGCCGACAACTGGGGTGAGTCCGTTCCCACTGTGGGGACGTCGTCTGCACGAAGGCGGCTACGTTGATCTGGTGGATCCTTGGAGTGCTTGTCGTTTGGCTTCTCCTTCGAGCGGCGATGAGAAGCGGCCGGCAGTCGGTCACACCGGTGCCAACGCTCGACCCCTACGACGGCTCAGCAAGACACCCTGGACTCACGCTCCCCCTAGCCACGCTAACCCTGGCGGTCACCGCTCGACACCCAAGCGAGCGGATTTGGGCGCGCTTTCCTGCACGGATACTTGACGAGACCGGACGGCCGGTTCAACTGGGCGAACTTGGAATCGGCTCAAGCCGTGTTCACTGGACGGCCTATGACGCATCTGGCGCTGGTATCTCTGGAGGCTTCGCCCTCGAGTATGGACACGTGGTTGCCATCCGGTCGAGCGGCGGGCTGATTCACTTCTATGTGAATCAGAACTTGCTTGGCGAGGAGGGCCTGGGCACTCGCTTCAGCTTCAGCTTCGAAGCCGATACAACCGCCCTTCCGGCATTTCTGGGGCAATTCTGCCAGACACACGAAGCGGCGACTGGCGAATCGTTCCGCAATCCCGACGACATGGAGCTTGCACTTCTTCCAGTCCTGGACTGGTCCGAGCAGATCACCTTCAGGCGATAAGGGAACGAGTGCGCGCTGGTCTATCGCGTCGACCGAAACTGCCGAGCGGCCGCGCGGACTTCGTGCACCTTCGCGATCGTGGCCCTCGTGCCCGGCCTGTGACGATCAGCCACGCCGAACGCGACCACCGCGCCTATCGGCGGAACTCTTATGTGGGCTGCCATGGGCGACCGCCATGTCGCACGGATGGCGGAACGGAGCGACGACGCGCCGCATGCGTCCCAGTCCCCACCGCCGGTATCAGGCTGAGCGACCATGCCGGAACCAGCGGTTGCTGATGAATCGGAGTACCCGTGGAGAGTCAGTCCCTTCGCATCGGGACGTGGAACGTGGAGTACGCCGCCGGAGCGGAGAAGAACGCCGCCCGCCTCGGGAGGTTGCTCGCCGCCGACTGCGACATCCTCGTGTTGACGGAAACGCACGACGCGCTGGCCCTGCCAGCCCAATACGCCGCCGTCGCCAGCGACCAGCGGCCGACGGCCGCCGCAGGAGGACGATGGGTCACCATCTGGAGTCGGCTCCCGGTCCGACAGCTTGCAACGAAGGACCCCGTGCGCACCGTTGCCGCCGAGGTGGGCGGGTCGACCATCGTCTATGGCACGGTGCTGCCATGGCACACGGATCCGGGGCCGGCTCCGGACTCGGCCGCTCCGGCGCGGAACTGGTCGGAGTTCATGCGCGTCACGCCGCTGCAGGCGGCCGAGTGGCGGGCGCTGCGCGATGAATACCCGGACTCGGTCCTCATCATCGCCGGGGACCTCAATCAGTCACTCGCCGCGCAGCGCTATTACGGGACCGCGGCGACTCGGCAACTGTTACACGAGTGTCTGCACCAAGCGGATTTGACCTGTTTCACCGACGGCGCCCACTTCCCCCAGCAACTCCTGCAGCACCCTCCGATCGACCACGTCTGCGCCGCAGCCCCCATGGGGCACGTCCTGGAGGGCACGGACTGGTTCGGTTGGGAAGGCACACGCGAGGCAGCCAGTCGGCTTTCCGACCACTCAGGCGTGGCAGTGACGCTGCGGAGCACGCCTCGCGCGTGAGCGGCCGCTGAGGAAGAGTCCCGCAGGCGGCCTATCGGCTGCTCCATCCGCGGGTGGCGCGTCGGTCTGAGTGGACCGCTCAACGGGCACCGGGCCGCGTCGCGAAACGGTATGGGCGCGTCTCGTTCAGCCGGGCGCATGCGGGTAGGGGCCACGTCATGGCCTACACCGCTTATACCCGCGCTGGGACCTACTGGACTCTGCGGAAACGCGGCGCCTGGTACCTCGTTCTGCAGTTGCGTTCGGGGACCTATGAAGAAGTCGATCGGTACGGCTGGTACCGACGCGCGGGCGCTGCAGCCACAGCGGTTGGAGCGTTGACTTACCGGGCCGCCCTGACGGAGATCACCGAGCTGATTCGCGACGACCTACAGAGCCGCCTGGACGAGATGGGTCTCGGCGCAGTGCCCCAGCCAGATCGTCCGGCCTCCGACACTCCTGCGGAGGTCGCCACAGAGAACACTGAGGAGGCCGAGTAGGACGGCCGCGAGGCGAGTCATCAGTGAGACTCCGCACCCGCCCGACGGCGGATGATCGTCGAGGCGGGTGCTTCGGAGTCGCCAGACTGCGACGCTCTACTGGTCCGCGCCTGACGGTGCAGTCAGCGAGCCGGGCGCGGATCAAGCCTGCTGATCGGCCCCGGGCCTCCCCGCGTCTGCCGCTTAAGGACACCGGCAGCCGTGGGAGGCGCGCGTGAATGGGAGGACAGGCGTTTGACGAGGTCAGTAAGGGTCCGGCTGCCGTAGCGCAGCCAGGACACGCAGCCTGTCAGCATCGAAGGCGCCGGCCTCCTCGAGGGTCGTTACCTCGTCGGCGGTGTATCCGGCGGCTGCGTAGAGCCGGGCCCGTGTGGCTGGAACGCGGCAGAGGACAAGCGCCAGCGCTGGACAGGCCTCATCGAGAGGGAGACCCAGCGCGTACAGCGGGGTCGAGGCGAGAGCGTTCCGCAGGCGCGTCCAATCCAGGGTCGTCCAGCCCGCGAAGATGGCGTGCGCAAAGTCCAGTTCCCGGCGTACGACCAGCGCTCGCACGCTGGATTCGTGATCGAGCACCGTCGCGAGGCGAGCCGGCGCGGACTCGGGGACGGGCCGGCGCGGCGCAAGGAGGTCAAGTAACCAACCCGCGTTCGTCGCGTACTGGAAGCGGGCCAGGGACACGACGTCGTCCGGACCATCGGCAGGGCCGTGGGTGGTTGGGCCTGGTGTGCGGTGAGCTTCGAGCAGGGCCTCGGCCACGACTTGCATGGCCGCATCCGGGGACTCCGGTAGCGGGAGGCGCCGTGCCCCGCCGGCGATCCAGAGCGTTCCTGCTGAATCGGCGCCGATGGTCACCACCGACATGCACACCTGGCCGGGAGTGCTTGTGGCAACCGGTCCGGCGGAGCGACGACACCCGTCCCGCCGACAGACGGGCCCACAGCCTTCACCCGCCAGGTCCGACGACTCGGTGCTCCGGCGGGGACATCCTGCGCCCGGGGCTTGTGGGCAATCCGTGTCACTCCTCCGGCCAGGGGAACAGCGGGCCCAGCGGCGCCCCAAGGCCGGGAAGGTCCTCCTCGTCGTGGACGATGGCGTGCTGCTCATGCGTACCGGCGGCATGCGCCATCGCGGCCCAGACCCAGCCCAAGGGCGAGCGCCCTAGCCCGGTACAGAGATCACAAAGATCGAGTGGTTGTCCGCCACCGATACTGGCCGCCGCCGTGAGCAGTCGCCGTTCGGTGGCTCCGCCCCGTAGTCGCCCCTGAGCAGCGGTGAGATCGGCCATCACGTCCGCCCAGCGGATGCGAGCAGCCAGCGGCTCCTGCGGATCCGAGGCATCCGGGAAGACGTCGATCAGGCCGCTGGACTGCAACTGAGCCAGCCAGTGACCGGTGTTGACCAGCAGCAAGACGGCCGCCTCGGCCGCATGATCTCCGACCGCCCCTCGCAGCAACGCACCTTGCAGTTCAGGGGCGTCGAGTGGAACGGCGGTCACCTCGCGGCTCCTCGCGTCTTTAGAGCCCTCCGCCCGGGGAGAGCGGGCTCTCCCCGGCGGCTTGGGGCAGCGTACGTCGATGCCGTCCCGGGCTTCAGGTCCAGCCGCGACGACAGGATAGACCAGATTTGACCATTCCGCTACGCTGACAGCGTAGCGGAAAGGAGTAGGTGGTGTTAACGATCGGGGAACTAGTGCCGGAAGTGCTGGACGCGATCTCCGCGAAGAGCCGGCCGACCTATGCCACGGGCCTGCGCCTGCTCGCCGACACCCTGGGTGAGCGCCGGTTGGATGACGTCCGGCTCACCGACCTCGAGCGGCTTCGCAACGAGGTGCGACACGACGTCGGGGTGCGGAGGGTGGAGCGGGCCCGGGCCACCGGTCGGGCGCTGCGTGCCTATGACCCCGACGTCTACGGCAAGGGGGCGGCCGAGAACCTGGTTCGGGGGGTCCGCTTCTTCTTCACGTACGCCTGCGCGGCCGGACATCTCGCCTCCTCCCCCGCCGAGCACCTGCGTGCGCCCCGCCGTCCCAAGGGGCCGGAACGGCCCCTGACCCAGGCCGAGCTGACCGGCATCTGGCTGGCCGCGGTCGGCTCCGGCAAGGACCCGGAGCTGGACGAACTGCTGTTGACCTTCCTTCGACACACGGCGGCGCGCCGGGAGGGCTGCCTGAACCTGGCCATCGACCATCTGCACCACGACCGGCGGAGCGTGACCCTGACCGAGAAGAACGGCGAGACCCGCGAACTCCCGCTCGCACGGTGGCTGCTGCTCCGCCTGCGGGCGTTGGCCGAGTCCCGCGGCGCGGGTTGCCCCGGCTCCCCTGTGTTCCGCTATCGCTCCGGCAGCCCGCTGACGCGTCGGCACTTCAACGCCCTCTTCGATCGCATCGACCGGCATCTGGGCTGGACGGAGCCACTTGATGTCGGCGCGCACTGGATCCGGCACACCACGCTGGCCGACATCGCAGCCGTCTCCGACCTCCGCGTCGCCGCGGCCTTCGCCGGCCACGCCCCGAGCTCGCTCGGTGTGATCGGGCGCTACACCCAAGTGACCTTCGACGATCTCGTCGAGGCCTACGAGGCCGCGTTCGGCCCCCGTGAGTGAGCCCTCGGAGCCAGAGCCCGGTTGTCCGGTGGCGACCGCGGCGGCGACCTGGTCGGCGTGGCCGGAGGTGCTCGCCGATCCCGATCAGCGCGGTTCGCGAGGGGTGTGGACCCGGCGGGAGGACGTACTGGTTCCGCCCGACCTGGTGGTGGGGCGTCTTGTGCGGGCGGCCTGGGGTGAGGCGGTCTGGACGGCGACGGCGCGATGGGATCCCGAGGATCCTGACCTGCTGTGGCTCGAGCCGCTCACCTCGCCGGTGGACCCACCCGATCCTGCGAGGTGCCACGCTGCTGATCATTGGGCCGCTGACATCGCAGCGGAGGTTGCGCACCGCCTCGGCCACCACGAGTCCCCGGATGGTTCAGCTGCAGTCATCGCCGAACTCGTCCACCAGCGTCTCGCTGCCCTGCTGACCGACTTCGGGGCCACCGTCGCCGTCCTCGTCGAGCGGGTGCGCGCCGACCGCCACCTGGCTCGAGAGGTGCTGGATGAGTTGGGCTCGCTGCCGGCGCCAGTCGCGCGCCCGGCTCTTGACACGCCAGCCGTACGACAACTCCGCCGTCTGGCTCGGCGTCCTCAGCCACCTCGATAGGCCGAGCCTTGTCGGTCGCGGGTCAGCGGACGACTACGCTGCGCGCGTGCCCGACGAGGACGACTCCCGGCTCATCACCGGGCGAAGCGAACTGGGGGCCGAGCTTCGCCGTCACCGGCAGTACTACGACCTGCGGCTGAGCGACGTGGCGGAGCAGACCGGCCTCGCCGAGAGCTACATCTCGGAGATCGAGCGAGGGGCAAAACTGCCTTCCCTTCCCGCCCTGCTCAAGCTCGCTGACGCCTATGGCGTCCTCCTGGTGGAGTTCTTCGTCGACCGCTACCCCTGGGGCACGGACACGCCCCCGCGACCGCAGCCAGGCTCCTGAACACGGCGGACCCGCCCATGGAGGATCTCGGTCAGCGTGACAACGGTACGACCGATGCAGAGGTCTTGTCACGCTAAGCTATGTGAGCGCTACGCAGCGTTGACCTCGCCCCCTTGAATACCTATCCTGACTGGCACGTCCGGCACCCTCTGCGGACGCAGCAGGGTCAGCGCAGGCCCGTCCCGACGCCTCAGCATTCGCTCTGCGGTGCAGGAGGTCGGATCCATGACCGCCGCAACCTCAGCCGCCGGGGCTCCACCGCCCGGCCTGGCCCCTACCGATCGCCGGACTCCGGGGGCCACAGGTTCCCCGCGCCCGACCTCACCCGCGACTGAGCCACCATGGGCTTCAAGCGGAAGCCTGCGACGGCCCCGGTGACAGCGGCCGACCGCCGCAACGCGCCGCCGGAGGACCAACTGGTCGACCTGCTCAAGGAGCTAGCCGTCCTCCTCGAGCTGTTGGGCCTGCGGCGTCGCACCGCGTGCCCCGACATCGGCGTGCACGGACGCGTCGACTACTTCGCCGAAGTGGTGAACGACGATCGACCTCGGCTGCCGATCGATCCGGCTCCGAGTGCCTTGTTCATCGGCGCGATCGGCTCGGGGTGGTGTGAGTTCACCGATCGTCCGGACGCCGCCCACCTCGGCATGCCCCCGGTCCACATCGGCACGGGACGACGGTTTCGACTGCCCGACGGGGTCATCCGGCTGCGCTTCGGCGCCGATCCGCAGTACCCCGGGTCCGCGTTGGTGGTCGTGCGCCGCGCCACCGGCGACGACGGTCGAGCACCCTGGGTGCTGCTCGCCACCATCCCCCGGGTCCTCGCGCTCCTGCTGGCTCCACCCCAGCATCCGAACGTCTTCGCCGCGCGCGACTGGCCCCCCGTGCTGGCCACCGGCGACGCGTCTGCCCAGGAAGGCCGTTGACGCCGTGAACGAACAGCAAGTCCTGCTGCAGATGATTCGCAGCCTCCGCCTGACCGGCGCCGCGGTTCACCTCCTCGCCGACATGGTCGACGGTGACGCCCCGCTGCTCATGGAGCTGATCGAACGGATCGAGGCCAGGACCGGCGTGCCAGTGGCCGACAAGTATCCGCAGGGCCGGATGCGGATCCTGCAGGGACGTCTCCCGGGCGACACCCTCGTGGACTTGACCCCCTTCGGGTCCCTGCCCTACACCGCCCTCGAGCCCGTCGCATTTCAGGCCAACCTCAACCGGCTGATCGAGGGCGTGCGCGCGCAGGAACTAGCGAAGGCCGTCGAGCGCGGACGGCCCCTGGTCGGCGCCTCCTCCCTCCGCGGCATCCTCGCCGGGGAGCAGTACGCGACCGCAGGCCATGTCATGGAACGGGCCTTGCTGAACGCCGAGTACGTCCTCCGTCTGCGGCTGGACATGGTCCAGGCACCCCCGCGTCCCCCGGCCGGCCGGGACAAGGCGTTCAGCCCATCGGAGCTCATCGACTTCCTGACCGCGATGCTGCTGCGCAGCCGCGACGTGCCGCTCTACGCCCTGATGTGGGCGTCTTTCCGGGTGACCGCCTGCCGCTGGGCAGAGCTTCGCGACCTCGACCGCGTCGACGCGAAACTGGACCGGCCCTCGGTCACGGTCGGCGGCAAGGGCGGCCGACTCCGCGAGATGCCCGTGCACCGCCCGCTGCTGCAGGCCATCCTGGCCCTCGCGGACAGCCGACCTGCGGCCGCCTGCGTCGGTGACCCACTGTTCCGCACCCGCCGCGGCGCCCGGGTCCACAAACACGTCGTCGAAGATTGGTCCCACTCGTTGCACGAGCAGTGTCTGTGGGCCCAGGGCCACAACATGCGCGTGCACGCCCTGCGGCACACCACCGCCCGGCTCGCCGACCGCGCCGACGGTCCCGCCGCCGCCGGTCGCCTGCTCGGCCACAGCACCAATCACATCTTCGGCGTGACCGGGGTCTACCTCGACGACCGCACGGAGGATCCGTTCATCGCCCGCGCCGCCACCGTCGAGCGCATGTTCGGCCCGCTCGATGCCTGGCCGCAGCTGCCCGAGAACGAGGTGCTAGCCCAACTGGCCGGGCTCGGCCCCGGCGCCTGATCGTCGCTCGAGAACCCGCCGCTCCGGAAGGAAACCGACCATGGGGTCAGCCACCCACACGTCCACCCGACCGACGGGCCCCACGCCCCACGAACCGGGGATGCCGCCCCAGGGACGGGGCCCGAGTCCCCCCTCGGACACAGTCTCACCCCGGTGTTCCTGCGGGTCAGCGGCCGGGGTGTCTTGCTGGAGAGGCCTCTGGGGGCCTCGTTACACCCGCGTGATACTTCGCGCGCCGGATCAGCCGTCGAGCAGCGCGGTGTCGCGGTCAGCAGCCTGGGTGCCTGTGCTGGGGTGACCCGGCCGACGACGCCAGCTCACTACGACTGCTCACTCCTGGGCGCGCTGTTCGGGTCGGAACCCCTAGGTCACGCCGGTCCCACGTACGTCCTGCGCCCGCTGGGCTGCCGCGGTGGTGGTGATCCAGCCGTCGATCGCCTCCCACCACTGGTACAGCCAGTCGATCAGCTGCGTCTCGCCCCGCGGCACCTCGGCGGCTGGGATGAACCACCAACGCAGGTGCAGGGTCTTGTCCATGGGCAGGCTCCGCCACAGGTCGCGCAACGAGCTCAGGTGTTCCAGCCCGGTGTGCGCGACGAACACGACATCGGCGTGCGGGGCCGCGTGCAGCGCCGCGACGACCCCGCCCGGGCGCGGCGGCAGCAGGTTCCGCATCGCCTCGGCCCGGCGTACCGCGGCCAGCAGCCCCCGGTCGCGCAGTCGCTGGATGGCCCGGGTCCGCCGCCGCAGGGTGAAGTTCGCCCCCTCGGGGAAGATCAGCAGCGCGTCCTCCTCACCCAGGTCGCGGGCCAGGTCCGCGATCGCCTCCTCGGAGCCGTACCCCGCCGCCGCATCGGCCGGGACGAAGTGGTTGGGCAGCCGGTTGAGGTAGACGTCGATCAGCGGGTCCAGCTGCAGCACGTCCTTGAGCACGATCCGCGGCTGGCGCAGGTGGTCGCGATTCATCAGCGTGTGCACGAGCAGGAACGAGTCGCCGGGGCCGGCGTGCCGGGAGAGCACGACCATGGCGTTGGTCGAGCCGGGCACCCCGTCGTCCAGCGGCGACCAGGACGTGCCGTCGGTGACCAGCCGTAGCGCGAACAGCCGCTGTGCCACGCGCATCAGCGTGTCGAGCAGCAGGCGCAGCACCGTGTAGTGCGCCGTCCGGGCCCGCGGTGTGTGCAACCGGCGGCCGAAGCCGCCGAGCACCCACAGAACCGCCGCGACCGCGAGCCCGGCCACCTCCAGCGCGAGGTAGACCAGCACGAAGGCCAGCAGCCGCAGGGCGCGGAGCCGGCCGGGCAGGAAGATCGAGGCGACCACCGCCACGACCACGAGCGCGGGCAGCAGGACGACCACGGCCACCAGCGCGGCGACGAGGAGCGGACCGGTGACCCGGCGGATGCGGCGTGGCGGCAGCACTCAGGCCCCCCCGACCCGGGACGCGCCGATCCGGTCCAGGTGGGTACGGGCCGCGCGGTACGCCTGGTCGATCCGGGCCTGCACCCGAGAGAAGTCGCGGTAGCGCAGGTTGGCGGCCCCGGACGGGGCCGGGTCGCCCGAGGGCAGCACGTGCACCGTGAGGCCGGGTGGCAGGGCGGCCAGGTCTGCGGCGAACCGGTGCCGCCGCGCGATCTCGAAAGCGACCTGCGCGACTTCCCACGGCGCGGTCGGTGGGCTCAGCGGACGGTCGATCCGCCCGACGTGCAGCACGAAGATCCTGTCGGCGCCGAGCGCGACCGCCCGGCCGACCGGGATGCTGTGCACCAGCCCGCCGTCGAGGTAGTGCTCCCCGTCGAGCTCCACGGGCGGCAGCAACCCGGGCACCGCGCACGAGGCGAGCACCGCCTCGACCAGTGCACCCTCGGTGAACCAGTGCTCGGCGGCCCGCTCGATGCTGGCCGCGACGCACTGGAACGGCACGCGCAGCTCGGCGAAGGTCTGCACCGGCAGGTGGGCCACGAGCAGATCGCGCAGCGGCTCCCGCGGGTGCAGGTGCGTGCGGGTCCGCAGCAACGTGCGCGCCCGGCCCAGCACGGACCCGGCGAAGATCCCCTGGGAGGCCAGCTGCTCCCACACGCCGCGCAATCGGTCCACGGTGGCCGGCGCGGGGTCGGCGGCGACGAGCGCGCCGTTGATCGCGCCCACCGACGTGCCCACGACCATGTTGGGCCGTACGTCGTGCTCGAACAGAGCCTGCAGCATCCCGACCTCGGCCGCGCCGAGCACTCCCCCGCCCCCGAGGACGAAGGCCGTGCCGCCCCGCCCGGCAGGCACCCGAGGCGATGCCATGGCCGCATCGTGCCACCCACGGCCGGACGGGAGCAGCTCGACGTCGCGCTCCCGGACCCACCACGCGGTCCCGCGACGCACGGGCCGTTCCCGACCCGACCGAGGGCGCCGGCCTCGTCGCCCGGCGCCCGGACCTTGTCGCGGCGGGCGGGGCTCGGCAGACTCCGGCCCCTCGACGTGCCCAGAGGACGAAGGGGCGGACGACGATGTCCGACGACCTGGCCTACGCCACCGCCACCGAGCTGGCTGCCCGCATCCGACGCCGTGACCTCTCCCCCGTCGAGGTCGTCGACGCCGTCATCGCCCGCATCGAGGCGCGGAACCCCAGCCTGAACGCACTCGTCTTCACCGCGTTCCACGAGGCTCGTGAGCAGGCGCGGAGGGCCGAGCGCGCGGTGACGTCGGGCGAGGCGCTCGGCCCGCTGCACGGGGTCCCGACCGCGATCAAGGACCTGTTCGACTTCAAGCCCGGATGGCCGGCGACGTTCGGCGGGATACGCGCGCTGAGGGACTTCAGCGTCCCCGCCTACTGCACGTACGCGGAGAGGATGGAAGCCGCGGGCGCCGTCCTCGTCGGCAAGACCAACAGCCCCGTCATGGGCTTCCGCGGCACGTGCGACAACTACCTGTTCGGCCCGTCCCGCAACCCCTTCGACACCGCCAAGAACACCGGCGGCTCCTCCGGCGGCAGCGCGGCCGCCGTCGCGGACGGGTTGCTGCCCCTGGCCGAGGGCACCGACGGCGGTGGCTCCATCCGCATCCCTGCCTTCTGGTGCGGGCTGTACGGCTACAAGGCCTCCTTCGGCCGCGTGCCCTACACGGCGCGGCCCAACGCCTTCGGCTCGCTCAACCCGTTCCTGTTCGAAGGCGCGCTGACCCGCACCGTGGACGACGCCGCCCTCGCCCTCGATGTGCTCGCCGGCTACGACGACCGGGACCCCTTCGCCCTCGACGACCCCGCCTCCTTCGCAGGAGCCACGCGCCGGTCGATCAGCGGCTGGCGGATCGCCTACAGCCCCAACCTGGGCGTCTACCCGGTCGACCGTCGGGTCGCCGCCGTCGTGGAACGAGCGGTGCGCGCGTTCGAGGAGGCGGGGGCCGTCATCGAGCAGGTCGACCTCACGTTCGACCACGACCAGCGCGAGCTCAGCGACCTGTGGTGCCGTCTGATCATGCCGCTCAACATCGAGGGCCTCGAGGGGCTGAAGGCGCAGGGCATCGACCTGCTCGGCGAACACCGGGACGACTTCCCCCCGGAGTACCTGCGCTGGATCGACGAGGGCCACCGGCTGAGTGCGCAGGACGTGCTCCGCGACCAGCGGATGCGCACCTCCGTCTACGACCGGATCCAGCAGGTGCTGCGCTCCCACGACCTGTTGGTCACCCCGACCCTCGCGGCCCTGCCCGTGGACAACGCCGAGAACGGCAACACGGTCGGCCCGAGGACCATCGAGGGCGTCGACGTCGACCCGCTCATCGGCTGGTGTCTCACCTACGTCGTCAACTTCTCCGGTCATCCGGCCGCCTCGGTCCCCGCGGGGGACGTCGACGGGCTGCCAGTCGGCATGCAGCTGATCGGCCGCCGCTACGGGGACGCCGACGTGCTCGCCGTGAGCGCGACACTCGAACGTCTCCGTCCCTGGCACGACGCCTACGCGCGCTGCGCCGACCGCCCGCTCGTGTGATCCGCCGCGCCGCATCGCCTGGTGACGGCCCGGCCGTGTGGCGCGGCTCTCTGGTCATGAACAGCCCAGGGCAGTCGGGCGACCCCGACAGCCCGCACTACTCCGATCTATTCGATGCCTGGAGCCGTGGGCAGGCGTTCCCGCTCTGCTACAGCCGTGCGCGTGTCGAGGCAGTGACCGAGCGGCGTATCCGTTTGCGCCCGCTCGTTGAGCCCGGAGAGCCGCAGAGCTGAGCCCCAGCGGTTCGGCTCGCGGACGATGACCGCTGCACCCATGCGTCCCCGGGCGCAGCGGCTGGTGCCCGTGTTCATGTCGAGGTCCTGAGGCCTGTGCGGATGGAGCAAGTCCCCCCTCGGACACAATCTCACCCCGGTGTTCCTGCAGTTCAGGAGCTCGGGGTGTCTAGCTGCAGGAGCCTCTGAGACCCGCGTGACACTCCGCGCCTCGAGTCAGCCCTTGAGCAGCGAGCGACGCGGTCTGCCACCTCGCGGCCCACGCCGGCGTGCACATGCTGGTAGACGGTGAGCCTGATGGTGACGCTGTGGTGACCCAGGCGCTCCGAGACGACCTCCACCGGCACGCCGTCAGCTCAGGCCGCGGGAGTGAAACGCTGACACCGTCGTCGAGAGGAACGCGGAACAGCGAGCCGACATCGACGAGGACGGCGCAGGCAGCGAGAGCTCGACGATGCCGAGCTCGGCGGAGAGGCCGGGACGTCGCCTCCTCCGGTCGGCCGAGCCCGGATCGCCGTCGGGCCGCCTTCGTCCTGCCGGAGGACCTGCCGGGCCTGCCCGTGGGGGCGTGGCGACGGGGCGTCCTCGTCGCGCCGACCATGGCGCCACCGGGCTCGGGGCCGGGGGTGTGGCAGATGACCGCCGCCGAGTGGGACGGCGTCGGCCCGTTGACCGCTCCCACGCGTTGCTGCCGGCTCGAGCGGCCCGTCGAGGCCGCGGTCGCAGAGGTGGCGGCCTCGCCGTGCTGTTCAGCTCTCGAGCACCGACATGATGTTGCCGCCCGGATCGGTGAACCAGGCGATCGCCGGACCCTGCGGGCCGCGGGCGATGCCCTTGTCGTCCTGGTCGAAGCCCTCGTAGCGCTCGAACCGGACGCCGCGGGAGACCAGTTCATCCACGGCCGCCTCCACGTCCGGCACCGGGAAGTTCAGCACCGTGAAGGTGGCCGGTGTGTGCTGGACGTGGCCGGTGTGTGATGGACTTGGCATAGACCAGCACGTCGGTCCCGCCACCCAGGTGCAGGGTGAGAAGTTGGCCCGTCTCGGGGTTCGCCTCGACCCGCAGCCCGAGGGTCTCCTCGTAGAAGCGGCGGGCGACGTCGAGACCGGGGACGGCGAACCCGCTGAAGGCGGGACTGTCGGTGAGCACGGTGGTCCCCCCCTCAATCGGTCCTCAATCCATCGGACCGTCCCCAAGCGCCGCAGTCATCGGTCGACCGCCACCTACGCGGGTGTGGCTCGATCACAGAGCCGCACGCTGTTCGAGCCGGCAGTGCGGGTTCGACTCCCGCCACCCCGCTCCAGGTGCAACCGCAGCTCGGACGGCCCGGATGGTCCTGCAGAGGAGTACTGCAGGACCATCCGGAGGGCACCGCTGTAGACCCGTGTGTTCCGCCGTACGGGTCATGGAGGTCGCGCCGGGCAGGGCGACACGGCGAGGTGGGGCGGCAGTCTTCCTCTCGATCGCCCCGATGGCGGTGATGGTGCCGGCCGCCCTGAGGTCTGCCGGTCAGGCTCGACTGACGATCGTGGTGACCGGCAGACCGAAGCGTCGCTCGACCTGGTGCGGGACATCCGAACCGAGCCAGCGTGAGACCCGCTTGGGCAGGGTCGCCACGATGACCTCGTCGAAGTCGTGGTCG